>NZ_JBHYPE010000012.1:86562-196025 GCF_042746015.1 Streptomyces sp. NPDC058773 | reverse complement strand
ACGCATAATCACGTCACGGTCCGAATTTCGGCACGCCGAAATTGTTCCCGGTGAGGGGCCGTGCAGTAGTGGTGTGCCGCGAAGCGGCGGGATGGCTGCCCGGGGCCGTCGGCTCCGTGGCAACTCGGAGGACACTACACGAGGGGTCGGGCTTGTTCAAACCCGTGCCGACGCGGGTCTCGGGGGGTACTTTGGGGCGCATGACTACGCATGCGCTCGTACAGCAGTGGTGGCCCGCCTGACGGCGGCCGACCACAGTGCATGCATGACCACGGCCGCCGCTTCGGCGGCCGTTTGCGTATCTCCCTCTCGTAGCCGGCCGGTGAGGTCGGCGGTCTCGACGCGTACTGCCGGGCGCAGTGCGGGAGAGAAGGACGGACGAGATGGCGATGACGACGGGCGGGCGGACGCGGATCTTCAGCGGGGTGCAGCCGACGGGGCATCTGACGCTGGGGAACTACCTCGGGGCGGTGCGGCGGTGGGCCGAGGAGGACCAGCACCGGGCGGACGCACTGTTCTGTGTGGTGAATCTGCATGCACTGACCGTGGAGCACGATCCGGCGCGGGTACGGCGGCTCAGTCGGCAGGCGGCGACGCTGTTGTTGGCGTCGGGGCTGGATCCGGAGGTCTGCACGGTGTTCATGCAGAGCCAGGTGGATGAGCATCTGCGGCTGTCGTATCTGATGGAGTGCACGGCCTCCGACGGGGAAATGCGGCGCATGATCCAGTACAAGGAGAAAGCCGCGGCGCAGCGGGCGAAGGGCGGGGTGCGGCTGTCGTTGCTGACGTATCCGGCGCTGATGGCGGCGGACATCCTGGCGTACGGGACGCATGAGGTGCCGGTCGGGGAGGACCAGCGGCAGCATGTGGAGCTGACGCGGGATCTGGCGGTGCGGTTCAACCAGCGGTACGGGGCGACGTTCGTGGTGCCGCGGACGACGCTGCCGGCGGTGGCGGCGCGGGTGATGGATCTGCAGGAGCCGACGTCGAAGATGGGGAAGTCGCGCGCCCGGACGGCGGGGGTCGTCTATCTGCTGGACGAGCCGGAGGTGGTGCGGAAGAAGGTGCTGCGGGCGGTGACGGACGCGGAGCCGGAGGTCGCGTACGACCCGGAGCAGCGGCCGGGGGTGGCGAATCTGCTGAATGTGCTGGCCGCGTGCACCGGGGGCGATCCGCGGCGGCTGGCCGAGGGGTACGACTCGTACGGTGCGCTGAAGAAGGATGTGGCGGAGGCCGTGGTGGAGACGTTGCGGCCGGTGCGGGAGCGGCATGCGGAGCTGGCCGCCGATCCGGCGTCCGTGGATGCGGTGCTGCGGCGCGGTGCCGAGCGGGCGCGGGCGCTGGCCCGGCCGCGGGTGGATGCGGCGTTCGAGGCGGTGGGGCTGCTGCCCGCGGGGTGAGGTGCCGAGCCACCCCGGGGCGCGGTCGGCGGCCGCGCCCCGGGGTGGCCGTGCGTCAGCCGTTGCCGGAGGCCAGTTCGCGGCTGCGGTCGCGGGCGGCTTCCAGGGCGGCGATGAGGGCGGCGCGTACGCCGTGGTTCTCCAGCTCGCGGATGGCGTTGATGGTGGTGCCGGCCGGGGAGGTGACGTTCTCGCGGAGGGTGACGGGGTGTTCGCCGCTGTCGCGGAGCATCACGGCCGCGCCGATGGCGGCCTGGACGATGAGGTCGTGGGCCTTGTCGCGGGGCAGGCCGAGGAGGATGCCGGCGTCGGTCATGGCCTCGACCAGGAAGAAGAAGTAGGCGGGGCCGGAGCCGGAGAGCGCGGTGCAGGCGTCCTGCTGGGACTCCGGGACGCGGAGGGTCTTGCCGACGCCGGAGAAGATCTCCTCGGCACGGGTGAGGTGGGTGCCGGTGGCGTGGGTGCCGGCGGAGATGACGGACATCGCCTCGTCGACGAGGGCGGGGGTGTTCGTCATGACCCGGACGACGGGGGTGCCGGCGGCCAGCCGCTCCTCGAAGAAGGAGGTGGGGATGCCGGCGGCGCCGCTGATGACGAGGCGGTCGGCGGGGACGTGCGGCGCCAGCTCCGTGAGGAGGGTGCCCATGTCCTGGGGCTTGACGGTGAGGATGAGGGTGTCGGCGGCTGCGGCGGCCTCGGCGTTGCTGACCGCTTCGACGCCGTAGCGCTCGTGGAGCTGGGCGGCGCGTTCCGGGCGGCGGGCGGTCACCAGGAGGTCGGAGGGTGCCCAGCCGCCCCGGATCATTCCGCTGAGCAGGGCTTCGCCGATTTTTCCGGTGCCGAGTACTGCGACCTTCTGGGTCATCGTGCGGGGGGCCTTTCGGGTGCGCTGGGGGTTTCGGGCCATCCTCGCACCGTGCTGGGTCCGGTTCTGGGTCGGCTGCCCCGCTGTGGGGGCTGGTTCGGGGTCGGCTGCCCCGCTGTGGGGGCTGGTTCGGGGTCGGCTGCCCCGCCGTGGGGGTGCCGCGGTGCCCACCCTCCCCCAAGCTCCAAGGAGCGAGGGGACCCCCATCGCCCAGCGGCACGATTGCCCACAGCGGGCGGCGCTACCTCGTGCGGCGCCGGAGGGTCGCTGCTCCGAGGGTGAGGACGAGGAGGGCGCAGCCGGTGACGACGGCGGTGTCGTGGAGGAAGTCACCGGTGAGGTCGGGGTGGTGGACGACCTGGTTCATGCCGTCGACGGCGTAGGACATGGGGAGGGCGTCGGAGAGCGCCTCCAGGGCCGGGTGCATGGTGTCGCGCGGGGTGAACAGGCCGCAGAGCAGGAGCTGGGGCATCAGGACGGCGGGCATGAACTGGACGGCCTGGAATTCGGAGGCGGCGAAGGCCGAGACGAACAGGCCGAGGGCGGTGCCGAGGAGGGCGTCGAGGACGGCCACCAGGAGGAGCAGCCAGGGCGAGCCGGTGACGTCGAGGCCGAGGAACCAGACGGACAGGCCGGTGGCGAGGGCGGATTGCACGATGGCGAGCAAGCCGAAGGCGAGGGCGTAGCCGCCGATGAGTTCGGCCTTGCCGAGAGGCATGGCGAGCAGGCGTTCCAGGGTGCCGGAGGTGCGTTCGCGAAGGGTGGCGATGGAGGTCACCAGGAACATCGTGATCATCGGGAAGATGCCCAGGAGGGCGGCGCCGATGCCGTCGAAGGTGGCGGGGCGGTCGTCGAAGACGTAGCGCAGCAGGGCGGTCATCACGCAGGGGACGACGAGCATCAGCGCGATGGTCCGCGGGTCGTGGCGGAGCTGGCGCAGGACCCGGGCGGTGGTGGCCAGGGTGCGGGACGGGGAGAACGGCGTGGGGGCGGGGTGCGGGGCGCCGACGGTGCGGGGTGCGGTGGTCATCGCGCGGTCTCCTGGGTGGTGGTGGGGCGCGGTGGCCGGGTGGCCGCCGCGGCCTCGTCGACCAGGTGGAGGAAGGCGGCCTCGACGGTGGCGGCGCCGGTGCGCTCGCGGAGGGCGTCGGGGGTGACTCCCCCGGACTCCGCCGGGGAGGTGCCCCCGGTGAGGAGGCGGCCGTCACGCATCAGGAGCAGCCGGTGGCAGCGCTCGGCCTCGTCCATGACGTGCGAGGAGATGAGGAGGGTGGTGCCGCGGTCGGCGGCGAGGGTGTGGAAGAGCTGCCAGAGGTCGCGGCGGAGGACGGGGTCCAGCCCGACGGTGGGTTCGTCGAGGACGAGGAGTTCCGGGGCGCCGAGGAGGGCGACGGCCAGGGAGACCCGGCTGCGCTGGCCGCCGGAGAGGGTGCCGGCGAGGGCGGCGGCGTGGCGGGTGAGGTCGACGTCCTCCAGGGTGCGGGTGACGCGCTCGCGGCGCAGGGCGCGGGCGGAACGGCCGGGGTGCAGGACGGCGGCGAAGTAGTCGAGGTTCTGGCGGACCGTGAGGTCGTCGTAGACGGAGGGGTCCTGGGTGACGTAGCCGATGCGGGGGCGCAGCCGGGGGTCGCCCGCGGGGTGGCCGAGGACGTCGAGGGTGCCGGTGACCTTGGCCTGGGTGCCGGCGATGGCGCGCATCAGGGTGGATTTGCCGCAGCCGGAGGGGCCGAGCAGGCCGGTGACCTGGCCGCGGGGGACGTCGAAGGCGAGGGCGTCGAGGACGGTGCGGCCGCCTCGGACGACGGTGAGACCGCGGGCGTGGACGGCGGGGTCACCGCCATAATTCATCATGCGATGAATAGTGCGCCGGGTGGTGTCGGGCGTCAAGGGCGGGGAGCGGCCGGAACGGAACATGCGGCGCCACGGGGGCGGCCGGTCCACCGGGGTAGTGATCCGGACAGGTGTGGTGCGCAAGAGGCGCGTGAGGGGGATCTGCGCGCACCGGCGGGCGCGGTAGTGAAAGAAACCGGCCGTTCCTGGTCGATAACTCCGCGTTTACAGGGTGGTTACAAACCGACCGGCGATCCTGCATAGCCACTTGGACACAATGGGATGACCTGTCCAGGCGCGCCGGAAGGGGCGACGATGGCGAAGATCCGGGTCCACGGCTTCGGCCGGCTCCTGTTGATCGTCATGGCCGTTCTGCTGGCCTTGCCGATGGGCGCGGACGGCGTGTACGGAGAACGCGCGACGGCCACGACGGCCCTGAACGCCGCCGGCCGTACCGGCCCCCCGGGCCCCGCCCCCTCGGCGTCGGACCCCTCCGAGAACCCGGAATCCGGCGGCGACCGCTGCCCGCCGCGCCGCGACGGGCGGTCCACGGCCGCGGTGTCCGCGCCCACGCCACCGGTCAGCACCGTCTCGACCGGCGCCCCGGTACGGACCGGGAGCCGGCTGCCGCTGGCCGCCCCGCTGACCGGACGGCAGGCCGTCCCCGTGTCGAGGTCCGGTGAACTACCGGTCCACCACGGCGTGTTCCGCTGCTGAGCGCCGAGAGCTGTTCCCCAGGGCCTCCCCCGGCCCGCGCATCCGACGGATCCAGCCGTCACTTCCCTTGGCGCGCACCGCGTGGCAGTGCGCGGCAGCCGGCGATCGCCGACGCACGGACGCCCGTGCCGTGGACCGCCGGCCGGCCGCCCGTACCGCCTCGCGTCCGCTCGTGCGTATCCGTGCGTACCCGTGCGCCACCGCATCTCGCACTCGCTGGAGGCATCCCCATGCGCAGGTTCCCCCTTGCCCGACAACGCGCTTCCCGCCCCTCCATACCGTCACGTGAGGCGCTCTCGGTCTGGCGCGCCGACTTCACCGCCTCTCTGGTCGTCTTCCTCGTCGCCGTCCCGTTGTGTGTCGGGGTGGCCGTCGCCTCCGGGGTACCGGCCGAACTGGGCCTGGTCACCGGGATCGTGGGCGGGCTGCTCACCGGTTTACTGCCGGGCAGCAGCCTGCAGGTCAGCGGTCCGGCCGCCGGGCTGACCGTGCTCGTCTACGAGGCCGTGCAGGAGTACGGCCTCGGCACGCTGGGTGCGCTGGTGCTGATCGCCGGAGTGCTCCAGCTGGTCATGGGGGCGCTCCGGCTGGGGCGCTGGTTCCGGGCCATTTCGGTGGCGGTCGTCCAGGGCATGCTCGCGGGCATCGGACTGGTGCTGATCGCCGGGCAGTTGTACGCCCTGGTCGACGCCCGCGCCCCGGGCAACGGGCCGGCGAACCTGGGCGGGCTGCCCGGTCTCGCCGCGGACACCGCCGGGTCCGGCACGGCGCTGGCGGCACTGGCGGTCGGCGCCGGGACCATCGCGCTGCTGGTGCTGTGGCCGAAGTGGCGGCGGGCGGCGCGGGTGCTGCCGGCGCCGCTGGTGGCGGTGGCGCTGGCGACCGTCGTGGTGTTCGTGCTGGACCTTCCGGTGGCCCGGGTCGAGGTCTCGGGCCTGCTGGACGTCGTACAGCCGCCGGGCGGCGCGGACTTCGCGCGGCTGACGGAGGCGGGTGCGCTGGCCGGTGCGGTGGGCACGGTGCTGGCGTTCGCCCTGATCGCGTCGGCGGAGTCGCTGTTCAGCGCGGCCGCGGTGGACCGGCTGCACGACGGGCCGAAGACCGACTACGACAAGGAGCTGATGGCGCAGGGCGCGGGCAACACCGTCTGCGGGCTGCTCGGCGCGCTGCCGATGACCGCGGTGATCGTCCGCAGCTCCGCCAATGTGTTCGCCGGGGCGCGGACCAAGGCCTCCCGGGTGCTGCACGGGGTGTGGCTGCTGGTCTTCGCCGCGGCCTTCCCGGTGGCGCTGGGTGTGGTGCCGCTGGCGGCGCTGGCGGGCGTACTGGTGCATGCGGGCTGCAAGTTGATCCCGGTGAAGCAGTGGCGTCCGCTGTGGCGGGAGCACCGGGGTGAGGCCGTGGTGCTCGCCGCCACGGCGCTGGCGATCGTGGCCACCAACATGTTCGAGGGGGTGCTGCTGGGGCTGCTGATGGCGGTCGCCAAGTCGGCGTGGGAGACCTCGCACGTCCACCTGGAGATCGCCGGGCTGGACGAGCCGGCGGCGGGCCACGACGGGCCGTCCGGACCGGACCCCCGGCGCCCCGTCCGCGTACGAGCCCTCGGCAACGCCACCTTCCTCCGGCTGCCCAAGCTGCTCGACCAGTTGGAGGCGCTGCCCAAGGACCGGGAGGTCGAGCTGGACCTGACCGGGCTGCGGCATCTCGACCACGCCTGCGCGGCCGCGCTCGGGGCGTGGGAGGAACAGCGTCGCGTCCCCCGGCAGGAAGCGCCGTCCGTCGCACCGTAGGACACCGCTTTAGGACACCCGTGTGCGGAGGGCCGGTGGGCCAGCGGAAATGACCGTAAGGTCGGGACGCTGATGACCGCCGACCCCGGGAGCGCTGTGAACCGCCGGCCCCTTCGCAGATGTGGTGCGACCGCCGCCCTCTCCGTCGCCCTGCTGCTCTCCTCGTGCACCGGTGGTGTACGGGGGGCGGCGGGCAGCGGTGGAGTGGGCGACCCCCTCTTCCCGTCGCTCGGCAACGGCGGCTACCAGGTGCGCCATTACGGGCTCGACCTCGACTACGACGTCCGGAAGCGGCACCTGGACGCGACCGCCGACATCACCGCCGAGGCCCGTGCGGATCTGCGGTCCTTCCAGCTCGACCTGCAGGGCCTGCGGGTGACGGACGTACAGGTCGACGGCGAGGACGCGGGGTTCTCCCGCAAGGGCCACAAGCTCACCGTCCGGCCGCCCGAGGGCCTGCGGAAGGGCGCGGAGTTCCGTACCCGCGTCGCCTACGAAGGCACACCGGAGGAGATGAAGGACCCGGACCAGTCGACGGAGGGCTGGGTCAAGACCCGCGACGGGGCGTTCGTCTCCGGTGAGCCCGCCGGTTCCATGACGTGGTTCCCCGGCAACAACCACCCCCGGGACAAGGCCACCTACGACTTCACGGCCACCGTGCCGAAGGGCTACACCGCCGTCGCCAACGGGGAACTGCGCTCGGAGCGGACCGCCGAGGGCCACACCACCTTCCGCTGGCACAACGGCCGGCCGATGGCCAGCTATCTCGCCACGGCCACCATCGGCCGGTTCGAGGTCCACACCTCCCGGACGCCCGGCGGGCTGCCGCTGTACGTGGCGGTGGACCCGGCGGAGGCGAAGGCCAGCAAGGGGCCGCTGGCGAAGCTGCCGGAGATCACGACGTGGGAGACCAAGCTCTTCGGGCCGTATCCCTTCTCCTCCGCGGGCGCGATCGTCGACGACACCCCGAAGCGGGTCGACTGGCTCGCCCTGGAGTCCCAGACCAAGCCGGTCTACGCGGGCGCGCCGGACACCCTGACCGTGGTGCACGAGATGGCTCACCAGTGGTTCGGCGACTCGGTGACGCCGAAGACCTGGGCGGACACCTGGCTCAGCGAGAGCTTCGCGACCTACGCCGAGTGGCTGTGGACGGAGCGCAAGGGCGGCAAGACCCCGCAGGAGCAGTTCGACGCGCTCTACGACGACACCGAGGACCCGGCCCGCTGGGCCTTCCCGCCGGCCGACCCGGGCCGGGCGAAGAACGTGACCGGCACCCCCGTCTACGAGCGGGGCGCGATGTTCCTCCAGGAGCTGCGGAACGCCGTCGGCGACAAGACCTTCTTCACAATCCTGCGCGAGTGGCCCGCCGAGTACCGCTACCGCAACGCCGATACGCAGGACTTCCTCGACTTCTGCCAGGAGCAGACGGACGTGGACCTGGAGCCGCTCTTCAAGACCTGGCTGTACGAGAAGGGGAAGCCGAAGCGGGAGGACTGAGGGGGCGGGGGCGTGGTGCCCGACCAGACGTGAGGAGCGCGACGCCCGGCCCGTATCCGCCAGTTGGCGGATCTTGCTCGGAACCGGGGAGCCGGGCCGCCGTGCTCAGCCGATGCCCGGGATCAGCGGGATGACCCCCGGCCGGCGGGCCGCCAGGTGCAGGACGCGGACGGAGTTGCGGACCACCTGCTCCTTGACCGTGGCGGCCGGGCGGCCCGTCAGCACCCGTTCGCGCGGGCTGTCGTCCGCCCGTACCGACTGGATCAGGGCATCGTGCCGCCCCAGGCTCACGCACTGCACGAAGAAGCCGTACGACAGCGGGCGGGGCTCGGCGCCGCGCAGTTCGGCGGCGATCGCTCCGCCGACGTACGAGCCCGTGGGCAGCGCGGTGGCGCAGGCCATCCGCAGGGCGCCGGCCCGGGGCGTACGGGCCGCGGCCGCATCGCCCGCGGCGTAGATGTCGGGGTGGCTGACCGAACGGAGCCGCGCGTCGACCCGGAGTCGTCCGGTGACCGGGTCGGTGACCACTCCCGCGTCGTGCGCGAGACCTCCTGCGGCCCGCAGCGACCCGGCCCACAGCACGGCGTCCGCGTCGACATCGTCCGCGTCGGTGACCCGCCGGCCCTCCTCGGCGCGGACCCCCAACCGGCCGAGGACGGTACGGACATGGGCCCGGCCGCGGACCGACAGACCGCCGCCGATCTCCCCGCCGGTGAGCAGCCGGACCCGCCACTCCGGGTGCGACTCGGCGATCTCGGTGGCCATCTCGATCCCGGTCAGACCGCCGCCGACCACGGTCAGCGCACCCGGCCCGTCCAGCAGCCGCTTGTGGAGGGCGGCGGCGCTCTCCGCGGTGAAGGCCCGCTCGCCGATGCCGCGCGGGTCGGTGTGGCTGCCCAACGCGTAGACGAGCCGGTCGTAGAGGAGGGTGCGGCCGCTGTCGGTGTGCACGGCGCGGGCGTCCGGGTCGAGGGAGGTGGCGCGGGCGGCGAGGTGCTCGATGCCGGTGCCGTGCAGCATCCGGGCCCGGGAGTGGCTCACTTCGGGGCGTCCGGCGGCCAGTTCGTGCAGCCGGACGCGTTCGGTGAACCGGTCGCTGGGGTCGACCAGCGTGACCTGCGCGTACGGGGCGAGCCGAAGCGCGGCCATCGTTCCCGCGTAGCCTCCGCCGAGGACCACGGCCCTGCCCCGCGCCGTGCGGCCCCGGGAACCCCCCGGCTTGCTGACGGTCTTCATGCTGCCTCCTGAGGTCGGTCCGGGCGCCGCGGTGGGAGGGCGGCGCCACTACGGGGACGACGTGGGGTGGCGGGGTGTGACATCGGGCCGGCCGGAGGGCGCCTGTTGGCTGAGGGCATGCCCCCCGATCACAGCCGGCCGAGGTCCAGGTGGCCGAGCTTTTCCGGGTTCACGACGGCGTCCACCTCCGTGATCCGCCCGTCGTGCACGGTGAAGGCGAACACCCCCGACTGCTCGCCCGCCGGGTCGACGAAGACCAGCCCGGTGGCGTCGTTGACCTCCGCCAGCGCGACCCGCAGCCCCACCTGCCGGGCGCCGCGCGTGACCAGCCCGTGCACATAGCGGGCCACCTTCTCGCGGCCCAGAATCGGCCGGCGCGCGGCGGACACCTTGCCGCCCCCGTCCGTACGCCACACCACCTCGGGGTCGAGGACGGCCAGCAGCGCCTCGAAATCGCCGCCCATAACAGCGGAGAGGAAGGCCTCGACGGTCCGGCGGTGCTCGGCCCGGTCGACGGTCCGGCGCGGGGCCTCGGCCCGTACCCGCTTGCGGGCGCGGGAGGCCAACTGCCGCACGGAGTCCGGGGTGCGGCCGACCGCCTCGGCGATCTCCGGGAACGGGACCGCGAAGACGTCGTGGAGGATGAAGGAGGTGCGTTCGGCCGGGGTGAGCCGTTCCATGACGGTCAGCAGCGCCATCCCGACGGACTCGTCGAGGGTGACCCGGTCCTCGGGGCCGCCGGGTCCCCCGGGGACCGCGCCGCCCAGGGGCAGCGGCCCGCCGGTGCCGTTGAGCAGCGGCTCCGGCAGCCAGGGACCGACATACGTCTCGCGGCGGGCGCGGGCCGAGCCCAGCAGGTCGTAGCAGATGCGGCTCACGACGGTGGTGAGATAGCCGCGCGGACTGTCCACCAACTGCCCACCGGGCAACGCCTGCCACCGCAGCCAGGCCTCCTGCACCGCGTCGTCGGCGTCGGCGACCGTGCCCATGATCCGGTAGGCGATGGCCCACAACCGGCCACGCTCCTCCTCGAACTGCGCAAGCCGGTCACCGGCGGGCGCGGCTGTCCCCGTGCCCGTTCCTGCCCCTGTCTCCGTGCCTGTTTCTGTCTCCGTGCCCGCTTCCGCTCCCGTGTCCGCCGCGGTGCCCGTCTCCTGCTCCGTCATCGTCCGTTCCTCTGCTGTCCGTTCCTGCCGTCACGGGACTTCGCCGCACGTACGGCACGGGGCCGAGCCGGCCCCGCACCCTGAGGACGGCGCGGACGGCCGGAGTGTGACGGTCAGGTCGAGTGCGTAGGCCTCCTCCACGAGGCGAGCGCGCCGCCGGGGCGCAGCACCCTCAGCGCCGCTTCTTCGGCCTCGGCTTCCGCGCGGCCGGATTGCCGGTGCGGCTGCTGCGGCGACGCTCGTGGCGCTCGCAAGCCGCGGCGTACTCCGCGCGGCGCAGCCTCTCCCCAGGCGCCTCGACAAGGCTGCGGCAGAAATACGCGAGCAGCGAGCCGATGAAACCGATGAACATCAGGCTCTGCGCGGACCGGTCGGCCGCGCTCTCGGCGGCCGGGTCGGGGCGGCGGACGAAGCCGTCCCAGGTACGGCGGAACGCCAGGGCGCTGCAGATGGCGAAGCCGGCGACGACGAGGATGCCGACGAACGGGCCGACATCGGCGATCTCCAGGCCCTGGAACGCGAAGCGCAGCACGGCCGCACCGGCCGCGGCCAGCACGAGCGAACCCACCGCGGCCCCGGCCCGGCGCAGCCCGTAGCCACGGTCGTGGTGGAGCCAGGTCGTGCCGAAGAACCGAATCGGCTCCGGTTCGGGACCGCCGGACGAGGAACCACCGGACACGGCACGGCCGGACCCGGCGCCACCGGAGACGGCGCCGCCGGACTCCGGGCCCGCCGACGACCGCTGCTCATCGCTCATGGCATCGATTATCCCCGGCGGGCCCCGTCGCCCGGCGATCCGCGACGCCGAGGCATCGGCGGCGCCCCGCCCCGCGCCCCCGCAGCCTCAGTTCACGCAGCGCGGCGCGACCCTCCCGCTGCTGCCGGTGTGGACGTACGTGTCGGAGATGTACTGACCGGACGCGATGTTGTCCCAGATGTCCGAGGTGCCGTACGGGCCGCTGACCTTCTCGCCGTACTGCTGGCAGCGGATCTGGACGGTGGCACCCTCGGCGAGCTGCCGGACGACCGGGTAGTCGGTGCCGGGCCCCCGGCGGACCTTGACGCGGTAGCCGGGCGCGACCGGATACGTGAGACCGCCCGCCGCGGCGGCGAGCGTCTGCCCCTCGGCCGCTTCCGCGGCGCCCTGATGGTCCTGTGCAGTCATTTCGCATTCCCCCGTTGACGATGGTGACGATGGTGGTGGTGTCGATGGTGCCGAAGAGGCTCATGGAGCGAGCCCGCTCGCGAGTGGCTCCACGCGCCCTGCGCGGAACGGCTCATGGAGCAACACGTGCAACCGCCCGGCGCGGTTCCACGACGCGCACGCCGGTAAGCCTCGTTCACCTCGTACGCGCCATCGACTAGGCTCCGCGCGTCGCACTTGCGACCGAATGGCACGGGTAATGACACGGGGGTGGAACCATGCCATCGCTGCGCGATTCCGGCATCGGACCGGAAGCGGAGCATCCGGAATACGCCGGCCAATACCGCCTGGAGGCGCGGCTCGGTTCCGGAGGCATGGGCGTGGTCCATCTGGCGCGCTCGCCCTCCGGGCTGGTGCTCGCGGTGAAGGTCATCCATGCCGAATTCGCCCAGGACCCCGAGTTCCGCGGACGGTTCCGGCAGGAGGTGGCAGCCGCGCGGCGGGTCAGCGGGGCCTTCACGGCTCCCGTGGTGGACGCCGATCCGGATGCCGAACGCCCCTGGATGGCGACCCTCCACATTCCCGGCCCGACGCTCTCCGACCATGTGAAGCGGAAGGGTCCGCTGGCGGTCGACGAGGTGCGGCGGCTGGCGTCGGGGCTCGCCGAGGCGCTGCGTGACATCCATCGCGCCGGGGTGGTGCACCGCGATCTGAAGCCCGGAAATGTGCTGCTGGCCGCGGACGGGCCGAAAGTCATCGACTTCGGCATCTCGCGGCCGTCCGACAGCGAAATGCGTACCGAGACCGGCAAGTTGATCGGTACGCCGCCCTTCATGGCGCCCGAACAGTTCCAGCGGCCGCGGGAGGTGGGCCCGGCGGCGGATGTCTTCGCGCTGGGGTCGGTGCTGGTGCACGCCGCCACCGGACGCGGCCCGTTCGACTCGGAGAGTCCGTATCTCGTCGCGTACCAGGTGGTGCACGACGAGGCCGATCTGGCGGGCGTCCCCCCGGAGTTGGTGCCCCTGGTCGAAAGCTGCCTGGCGAAGGACCCGGCGGACCGGCCGACTCCGGACGCCCTGATGAAGCTGCTGCGGACGGACGGGGCAGCGACGGGTGGTCTCCTCGGCGACGTGATCCCCGAAGGCACGGCCCCCCTGGGCATGACCCTCGGCGACGTGACCGGTGAAGGTGGGGCGCCTGAAGGTACGACCACCGGAGGCATGGCGCCTGAAGGCATGGCCCCCGAAGGCCTGCTGCCCGACGAGGTACCGCCCCCGGCGCGCATCCCGGAGCAGCGGCATGCGGGACCGAAAGCGCACTCCCCCCATTCCCGCCGCCACGACCGCCACCGCTGGCCCCTCTGGGCCGCGCTCGCCCTCGTTGTCACCGGAGCCGGTACGTACGCGGGCGTCCAGGCGCTCTCCGCCGGCGGCACCGGCCGGGACCCCGCCCTCCAGACCCACCCGTCACACGACGGCGGCGCCGGCTTCCGCCCGTGGCACACCACCATCGTCAAACGCCCCAAGGGCCACGAAGCCGAACTCCCGCACTGCACCACCGGTTCCGGCGCCGTCTTCTGCGGCCAGCCCGGCGTCCTGGCCGCCCGGCTCGACGCGGACTCCGGCCGGGTGGCCTGGCGGAGCAAGGACCCCACCGGCATCGGAAAACAGGCGGCCAAGAAAGCCGTGTCCCGCACCGCACCGGTGCTCTCCGGCGGGCTGCTGTACGTCTTCTCCAACGACGGCAGCCGCCTGCTGGCCCTCGACCCGTCGCCGGGCGGCCGGGGCGCCACCCGCTGGACCAAGGACGTCTCCGGGTACGAGGGCGGGGCCAAGGTCATCGGCGACCGCATCCTGCTGAGCGCGGCCGACGGCACGGTCACCGCGCTGGACAGCACGACCCACCGGCAGCGCTGGCAGAAGCGGTTCCCGGGTCATCAGCTGCCGCTCTTCACGTCGTTCGGCGGTTTCGGCGACCGGGACACCGCCTACGCGGCCGAGCCCACCCCCGACGGGAACGGCACCCAGGTCACCGCCATCGACCCGGTCGACGGCACGGTCCGCTGGGCCCGCCGCCTGCCCGGAATCCTCACCCCGGCCGGCTCCGGTGCGTCGGGAGCGCTGTATTTGACCGTCACCGACCCGAAGCTCTCCTTCCGCACCACCGCCGTCATCCGCTACGACCCGGCCACCGGGCACAGCCGCCGCCTCAAGCTCACCGCGCCCCTGGACGGCGCCTCCGCAGTGGTGCACGGCGATTCGGTCTACCTCCTGGCCGAGGGCGGCGCCCTCCAGGCCGTCGGCCGGCGGACCTGGGACACCGAGACCTCGGTCAGCCGCGGCTCGGCGCCGGCGGTGAGCGGCGGCCGCCTCTACTTCACCGCGGCGGACGGCCGCCTCCTCGCCGTCGACACCAGGTCGGGCGAACTGCTGGGCCAGACCCCGCCCCGGATGAACGGCCGCCACAACGGCTTCGTGGAGACGCTCCCGGCCCCGCGTACGGACGGCCCCCGCGGCCGGATCTACGCGGCGGCACCGGACGGCACGGTCTTCTCGGCGGCGACGAAGGACCCGGCCGGCTGGTGACGCGTCGGCCCGCCGCCCGTATGGCAGCGGCAGGAACAGGCCTCGCGCCGCACCCCGGGCACGGCGACGGCCCCGGGACCGGGCTCGGCGACGCCCTTGTCGCACGCCGGATGCCTGCCGACATGACACGCCGGCGAGACGTACGGGACGGACCCGCTCACCGGCCCGCCCGCTTCAGTACGTCGATGAGCTTGCGCGTCGTCGCCACGTTGCAGCGCCCCAACTCGACCAGGACACGGCTCTGTTCGTAGCCGTACGTCACGGGGTCGACGCTCAGTGACGGCAACACGATGCCGCTTCGCGCGAGCACTTCGGCCAGCTCGCCACACGCCACTTCGGCCTCGGCCATCCCGTCGGCCGCCGCCTGCCGTTCCCTCGCCATAAGTTGCCCGCTCCTGTCTGCCGTTTCGCTGCGTGAGACCCCGGAGCGCCACTACTGTGCGTGTTCCGGCCCTTACGAGAATGGACCGCAAAAAGGGCGTGAATACCCCTTGCGGGATGTATTTCGCCCCCACGCACCGTAAGTTCCACACCTTCCACGGAGGAGGTCGCCATGCCCCCGAGGCGCGCGGTAACCGGTCGCAGTCAGGAGCCCCGCCAGCGCTACGTAGAAGAGCTGCGATTACTACGGGCCCAGAAAGGCGACACCCTCCGCCAGCTCGGCGACGCGCTGGGGTGGGACTGGTCACTGTTCGGGAAGATGGAGAGCGGCCAGACGATCGGCGGCCCCGAGGTCGCCGAGGCCCTGGACCAGCACTACGGCACCGCTGGACTGCTGCTGACGCTATGGGAGTTGGCGGCCGGTGATCCTACGCAGTTCCGCGAGCGGTACCGGCGGTACATGAAGCTCGAAGCGGAAGCGTTGAGCATGTGGCACTACGGGGTCAGCACCATCCACGGGCTGCTCCAGACGCCTAGTTACGCACATGACCTTCTTACAGAGGGCGGCATTAAGGGCGAGGAGCTGACGCGACAGATCGAAGCGCGGATGGGTCGCCAGCGTCTACTGGAGGGACACGACGCCCCGCCCTTTCGTACGATCCTTTCCGAGGCTGTTCTGCGCACGCCCCTCAAAGACGCCGTCGAGTGGCGGAAGCAGCTTGAGCAGCTGGTTCAGGCAGCTGAGCGACCGAACATCACACTCCACGTACTGCCCTTCAATTCCGGCCTTCACGGCCTGGACAGCACCACCGTGATGTTTCTCCGGCTGCCGGACGGACGCACTGTTGCCTACACAGAGAATGCGCATCATGGCGAACTCATCGAGGAAACAACTTCTGTTGAGCGTCTGCAACGCGCGTACGATGCGATGCGTGACCTGGCGTTGAGCCCGGCCGAATCGCGGAAGTTCGTCATGCGGATGTTGGAGGAAGTGCCGTGCGAGCCATCGACCTGAGCAACGTCACCTGGCGCAAGAGCAGCTACAGCAACTCGGACGGCGGCGCCTGCATCGAGGTCTCAGACGCCCTCCCAGCCCTCGTCCCCGTACGCGACAGCAAGAACCCCCACGGCCCGGCCCTCACCTTCGAGGCCGCCGCCTGGTCGTCCTTCGTCACCGCCGTGAAATCCGGCACACTCCACGGCGCCTGAGGCCGCCAGGCCCCGCGCCGCACAGACCGGCCCCCGTCGCTCGCCCGCGACGGGGGCCGTTGCAGGCTCTTCACGCGTCGCGTCGGGTGATCCGGGAGGTCACGAGGGCCAGCGCGACGAGTGTGCAGACCGCGAACCAGCCGAGTCCCGCCAGTGGCGCCAGGCGCGTGTCGGAGGGGACCACGTGGAGGATCTGCTGCCCCGCCTCGGTGGGCCACCACTTGAGCAGCAGGTCACCGAGGGAGCCGAGGGCATGGAACATGAGAGGGAGGATGAACGTCAGGCCGACGCAGGCGGTGATCGCGCCTGCGGAGGCGCGCAGCACCAGGCCCACGATGAGCGCGAAGACTCCGAGTACGCCCAGGTAGCAGCCGCCGCCGACCACGGCGCGCAGCACGGACCCGTCGGACAGCTCGGGACGGGGGACCCCCGCGCCCAGCGACGCGGTCCCGGCGGTGTGGGTGGCGAAGGAGATCAGCAGCCCGGTCACCAGGGAGACGCCGCCGACCACCAGGGCTTTGGCCGCCAGCAACCGGGGCCGCTTCGGTACCGCGGTGAGCGTGCTGCGGATCGAGCCGGTGCCGTACTCGGAGGTGGCGGCCAGGGCACCGAAAAGGCAGATCGCCAGCTGACCGATCGGAAGTCCTACGAAGATCTCCCGAAGGACGGAATCCTCCTCCCCCTCCGCACTGCTGCCCGCGAACGCCCCGATGCTGATCGTGATGACGGCGGCGGCGAACAGCGTCCACCAGGTGGAGCGGACCGTACTGACCTTGATCCACTCGAAGGCGACCGCATCGATGAACCGCGCCCTCCGGCCTTCCGTGCCGTCACTCCCTGAGGCGGCAGCGGCGTTGTCTGTCATGGTCGTCGCCCTCATCACGCGGCCTCTCCGCTGTGCGTCACCCGGTATTCGACGGCGTCCGCGGTCAGTTCCATGAAGGCCTCTTGCAGCGAGACCCGCTGCGGCGCCAGCTCGTGCAGCCACAGCCCGTTTCGCCCGGCCAGATCACCGATCCGCTGCGCGTCCATGCCCCGTACGAGCATCGCGTCCGGCGCCGGACGGCCGGGGGCGGCGTCGACCGTGGCGCCCTCGTGCCGCAGCAGACGCACGAGGTGTGCCGCGTGCGGGCTGCGGACCACGGTGCCGTTGTGGGAACTGCGGGCGAGGAACTCCGCCATGGAGCTGTCCGCCGCCAGCCGCCCGCGGCCGATCACGATGAGGTGGTCCGCGGTGTCCTGCATCTCGCTCATCAGATGCGACGACACCAGGACCGTGCGGCCGTCGTCCGCCATGGACCGCATGAACTCCCGCACCCACTGGATGCCTTCGGGGTCCAGCCCGTTGACCGGCTCGTCGAGGATGAGGATCTGGGGGTCTCCCAGCAGTGCGGCCGCGATTCCCAGGCGCTGGCTCATGCCGAGGGAGAAGCCGCCGGCGCGCCTGCGGGCGGCGGAGGTCAGGCCGACCATGGCGAGTGCTTCGTCGACCCGCTTACCCGGTATGTGGTGGGAGGCGGCGATCCCGCGCAGGTGGTTGCGCGCGGTGCGGCCGCTGTGGAACGCCTTGGCGTCCAGCATCGCACCGACGGTGTGCAGCGGGGTGGGGAGTGCGCGGTACGGCCGGCCGCACACGGTCGCGGTGCCCGAAGTCGGCCGGTCCAGGCCGACGATCATGCGCAGTGTGGTGGATTTTCCGGCCCCGTTCGGCCCGAGAAAGCCGGTGACCACACCGGGTCGAACAGTGAACGTGAGGTTGTCGACGGCGGTCTTGTCGCCGTAGCGCTTGGACAGTCCCCGTACTTCGATCATGGTGTTCCTCAGGACGGAAGGGTGGATTCCGGAGTGCAGGTGCACCACGCTAGGGCGCGTAACAGCGGGTTTCCGTCACTCCCGCGGCCGGTAATCGGCCGTGGCCATGAGCTCGGGGTCTGATGCGGGGTGCGACCTGAGGCGTATCCGGCCGCAAGGACTCCGATGCGGCGTCAGGTCTGGTGGGACGCGCCATCGGAGCAGTGCACGGATGGGAGATCGCTCCCCCGCGCGGTCGAGCGGGGCCGGTCTCTGTTACGTGCTCATATCCTGACCACGGAGACGGTCATACCCATCCATGAGCATGTGGGCCCTCGGGCCGTTTCCCCAGCGCCCCGACCGCCGCTGACCGCCCTGCCCGCGGAGGCACGTACATGAAGCTCAACTTGCACCGTCTGTGGGTCTTCGAGCAGGTCGTGGCGTGCGGGGGGTTCTCCGCCGCGGCGCGGAAGCTCTATATGAGCCAGCCCTCGGTCTCCCAGCATGTGCACAAGCTGGAAGTCTCGTTGGGCACCACCCTCCTCGACCGGACCGGTCCGCGTCTGCGGCTGACGACACAGGGCGAGGTACTCCTCCGGTACGCCCAGCAGATCTCGTCGCTCGCGCAAGATGTCACCGCCGCCATCGACCAGGCATCCGATGCCCCTTCGGGGCGCCTCGTCGTGGGCAGCACGAGCGCCTACGCCGGTCATCTGCTGCTGCCGGTGTTCGGCCGGTTCGCCGAGTTCTTCCCTGCTGTCGAGCGCCGGCTGCGGACCGGCAACACCACCGAAGTTCTGCGGCAGTTGACGGAAGGCGAGGTGCGTCTGGCCGTCCTGCCCGGTGACCGGGCAGGAGCGCCGCCGCAGCACCGCGTGGAGCCGCTCCTGGAGGAGCAGCTCGTCCTTGTCGCCCACCCGGGACATCCGCTGGCCGGGCGCGCGGTGACCCCGTCCGACCTCGCGCAGCAGCGCTTCCTGTTCCGGGAAGAGGGCTCTGCGACCCGCAGGGCCCAGGATGACGCCCTGGTTCTCTGGGGGCGGGCGCCCTCGCGGTGCCCTGGGGTGGCGGGGAACGACACGCTCAAGCAGGCGGTGATCGCCGGTCTCGGGATCGCCGTGATGCCGCAGCGCTGCGTTGCCCGGGAACTACGGGACGGGCACCTGGCGTTGCTCAGGCCCGACCCCGGGCTGCCCGCCTGCACCATCGTGCTGGCCACCGCCCGCGAGACCTCGCTCTCGCTGGCCGAGCAGGAATTCGCCCGCCTGCTCCGCACGGTGACGGACTCCGGCGAGCTGCCGGCAGCGGCCCCCGTGGGCCGGGCCGGCAGGTCGTAGCCACAGCGGAAAACGGTGCCGGCGGCCGCATCTCGCGACCGCCGGCACCGTACCGCTGGGTCCTGCCGTCACTGCTGAGTCCTGCTGGGTCCTGCTGGGTCCTGCTGTGTGCGCCCGCCTCAGCCGAGCGAGTCCACGTCCCGCACCGCGCCCTTGTCCGCGCTCGTCGCCATCGCCGCGTAGGCGCGCAGGGCCGCCGAGACCTTGCGCTCGCGCTGCTTGGGGGCGTAGACGCCACCGAGGGCCGCGCGGCGGGTTGCCAGCTCCTCGTCGCTCACCAGGAGTTCGATGGAGCGGTGGGGGATGTCGATGCGGATGCGGTCGCCGTCCTCGACGAGGGCGATGGTGCCGCCGGAGGCTGCCTCGGGGGAGGCGTGGCCGATGGAGAGGCCGGAGGTGCCGCCGGAGAAGCGGCCGTCGGTGACCAGGGCGCAGGCCTTGCCCAGGCCGCGGCCCTTGAGGAAGGACGTCGGGTAGAGCATCTCCTGCATGCCGGGGCCGCCCTTGGGGCCCTCGTAACGGATGACGACGACGTCGCCTTCCTTGATCTGCTTGGTGAGGATCTTGTCGACCGCTTCTTCCTGGGACTCGCAGACCACGGCGGGGCCTTCGAAGGTCCAGATGGACTCGTCGACGCCGGCGGTCTTCACGACGCAGCCGTCCTCGGCCAGGTTGCCCTTGAGGACCGCCAGGCCGCCGTCCTTGGAGTAGGCGTGCTCGACGGAGCGGATGCAGCCGCCCTCGGCGTCCACGTCCAGCGACGCCCAGCGCTCGGACTGGGAGAACGCGGTCGCCGAGCGCTTGCAGCCGGGGGCCGCGTGCCACAGCTCGACGGCTTCCTCGGACGGGGAGCCGCCGCGCACGTCCCAGGTCTTGAGATGGTCGACCAGCGAGGCGGAGTGGACGGAGTGCACGTCCTCGTTGAGCAGGCCGCCGCGGTGCAGTTCGCCGAGGATGGCGGGGATGCCGCCGGCGCGGTGCACGTCCTCCATGTAGTACGTGCCGCCGGGGGCGACGTTCGGGGCGACCTTGGCCAGGCAGGGGACGCGGCGGGAGACCTCGTCGATGTTCTTGAGGTCGTAGTCCAGCTCGGCCTCCTGGGCGGCGGCGAGCAGGTGGAGGATGGTGTTGGTGGAGCCGCCCATGGCGATGTCGAGGGCCATGGCGTTCTCGAAGGCGGCGTGGGTGGCGATGTTGCGCGGCAGGACGGACTCGTCGCCGTCCTCGTAGTAGCGCTTGGTGATCTCCACGACCGTGCGGCCGGCGTTCTCGTAGAGGGCCTTGCGGGCGGTGTGGGTGGCGAGCACCGAGCCGTTGCCGGGCAGCGAGAGGCCGATGGCCTCGGTGAGGCAGTTCATCGAGTTGGCGGTGAACATGCCGGAACAGGAGCCGCAGGTCGGGCAGGCGTTCTCCTCGATGCGGAGGACGTCCTCGTCGGAGACGCTGTCGTTGACCGAGTCGACGATGGCGTTGATCAGGTCGAGCTTGCGGACCGTGCCGTCGACCAGGGTGGCCTGGCCGGCCTCCATGGGGCCGCCGGAGACGAAGACCACGGGGATGTTGAGGCGCATCGCGGCCATCAGCATGCCGGGGGTGATCTTGTCGCAGTTGGAGATGCAGATCAGCGCGTCGGCGCAGTGGGCCTCGACCATGTACTCGACCGAGTCCGCGATCAGGTCGCGGGAGGGGAGGGAGTACAGCATGCCGCCGTGGCCCATGGCGATGCCGTCGTCGACGGCGATGGTGTTGAACTCGCGGGGGACGGCGCCGGCCTCGCGGATGGCGTCGGAGACGATCCGGCCGACGGGGGCGAGGTGGGTGTGGCCGGGGACGAACTCGGTGAAGGAGTTGGCGACCGCGACGATCGGCTTGCCGATGTCCTCGCTCGCTACGCCCGAGGCCCGCATAAGGGCGCGGGCGCCCGCCATGTTGCGGCCATGGGTCACGGTGCGGGACCTCAGCTCAGGCACGATGGTCACTCCCTCGGTTCGGACGTGCGACCGCCGGCCGAGGTAGGTGGGCCTGCCACCTACCTGGTGGCGTCATAGAGCAGCTGAACCCGAGATTACGCTCTTGATCCAAGATCCGGACAGTGACTCCGCGATGTGAGACACATGACCGGAGTGTGGACGGCGGGCGGGGCCCGCGGAACCGGCTCAGCCCCGGCTCAGGCCCCGGTCAGATACCGCTGGAGGGTCGGCGCGACCATGGCGATGATCTCCTCCGGGTCGGCGGAGGCGACCGGGTCCATCTTGATCACATAGCGCAGCACGGCGATCCCGATGAGGTGCCCGGCGGCCAGCTGGACCCGGAACTCCGGGTCGGGGACGTCGAGTTCACCCGCGACCCGCTGGAGCATCCGGCGCTCGATGAGGCCGCGCAGCACCGCCGCGGCGGTGTCGTTGGTCAGCGCCGAGCGCATGATCGCCAGCAGCGCGGGGCGGCTGACCGGGTTCTCCCAGATGCCGAACATGAAGCGGGCCATCCGCTCGCCCACGTCCGCGCCGCCGCCCGCGAGCGCGTCCGGCATGGTCAGCGCGGGCGCGACGGTCAGCTCGATGGCCGCCGCGAACACCTGCTCCTTGGTGCCGAAGTAGTGGTGGACCAGCGCCGCGTCCACCCCGGCCGCCTTGGCGATACCGCGGATGGAGGTCTTGTCGTAGCCGCGCGCGGCGAACTCCGTACGGGCCGCGGCCAGGATGCGCTCCCGGGCGCCGGGGCCGGCCCCGTCGGCGGCGCGGGCCGGGCGGCCCCGGCGGCGGGCCGGTGCGGGCCGCTCGCCGGGCCCGGAGGACGCGTCGTCCCGGCCACCGGTCACGAGCCGCGGACCCGGGTCGGCGAGGCGAGGTGCAGCCGGGTGAAGGCCAGCGCCTCGGCCAGGTCGGCTTCGCGTTCGGCGGCGGACATCGCCCGGCGGGTGTTGACCTCGACGACCACATGGCCGTCGAAGCCGCTCGCGGCCAGCCGCTCCAGAACGGCGGCGCAGGGCTGGCTGCCGCGCCCCGGCACCAGATGCTCGTCCTTGGCGGAGCCGTTGCCGTCGGCGAGGTGGACGTGCGCCAGCCGGTCGCCCATCCGCCCCACCATCTCCAGCGCGTCGTTGCGCGCGGTGGCGGTGTGCGACAGATCGACCGTGAAGTGGCGGTAGTCGTCGTTGGTGGGGTCCCAGTCGGGGGCGTACGCGAGCATCTCGCGGTCCCGGTAGCGCCACGGGTACATGTTCTCGACGGCGAACTTCACGTCCGTCTCGTGCGCCATCCGCCACACCCCGCGGACGAACTCCCGCGCGTAGCTGCGCTGCCAGCGGAACGGCGGGTGCACGACGACCGTGGAGGCGCCCAGCTTCTCCGCGGCGTTACGGGCCCGCTGGAGCTTGACCCACGGGTCGGTGGACCAGACCCGCTGGGTGATCAGCAGACACGGGGCGTGGACGGCCAGCACCGGCACCCCGTGGTAGTCCGACAGCCGGCGCAGCGCGTCGATGTCCTGGCTGACCGGATCGGTCCACACCATGACCTCGACGCCGTCGTAGCCGAGGCGCGCGGCGATCTCGAAGGCCGTCGCCGTCGACTCCGGATACACCGAAGCCGTGGACAGCGCGACCTTCGCATCCGGGATGCGCACCACTGGCTCTGTCACGAAGGACAGCGTACGGGCCGGGGCTGCGCGCGGGGCAGGAGGTCCGGACGGCCGCGGTCCGCCGCCGGGGGCCCGCCCCCTGGACGGGGAGGCCCCGACCGGCGCCACCGGGCGGCCCGGCCGGCCACGGCGTGACGAGTCTCACGCACGCCGGGCGCGCCACGGCGCGTACTACGGCAGGTGGTCCAGCCGTCGCAGAATGACGCCCTCGCGCAGCGCCCACGGGCAGATCTCCAGCGTCTCGACCCCGAACAGGTCCATCGCCGCCTCGGCGACCAGCGCCCCGGCGAGCAGCTGCCGCGAGCGCCCCTCGGACACCCCGGGCAGCGCCACCCGCTCCTGCGCGGACATCCCGGCCAGCCGCGGCACCCACTCCTCCAGCTTCTTACGGGTCAGCTCACGCTGGACGTAGAGGCCCTCGGCGGAGCGCGCGGCGCCCGCGATCCGGGCCAGCTGCTTGAAGGTCTTGGACGTGCCGACGACCTGGTCGGGGGTGCCGTAGCGGCTGAACTCGCTCACCACCTTGGCGATCTCCGCCCGCACCCGGCGGCGCAGCGTCCGGACGTCCTCGGAATCCGGCGGGTCGCCGGGCAGATCGCCCGCGGTCAGCCGGCCGGCGCCCAGCGGCAGCGACACCGCCACGTCCGGGTCCTCGTCCAGGCCGTAGGCGATCTCCAGCGAGCCGCCGCCGATGTCCAGCACCAGCAGCCGGCCGGCCGACCAGCCCAGCCAGCGGCGGGCGGCGAGGAAGGTGAGCCGCGCCTCGTCCTCACCGGACAGCACCTGCAGCTCGACCTCGGTCTCCAGGGCGACCCGGCGCAGCACGTCCTCCCCGTTGGTGGCCTCGCGGATCGCCGAGGTGGCGAACGGCAGCACGCTCTCCACGCCCTTGTCCTCGGCCACCTGGAGCGCCTCGTGGATGGTCGCCACCAGGCGCTCCACCCCGCCGTCGCTTATCGCGCCGGACGCGTCGAGGAGTTCGGCGAGGCGCAGCTCCGCCTTGTGCGAATAGGCGGGCAGCGGGCGCGCGCCCGGGTGTGCGTCCACCACCAGCAGATGGACCGTATTCGAACCCACGTCGAGGACACCGAGTCTCATACGGGGAAACTTACTGCGCGCGCCGCCCCCACTTGTCGGCGCGGTCCGCACCCGTCGCTCCCCTTTACGCTGGAGTCGTGTCGAAGACGAAAAAGGCGAAGCACGAAAAAGCGCTGAAGAAGGAAGAAAAGCGGCGCGCCCAGGCGGCCGACGGGCACCGGGCCCCGGCCGACGAGGTCGGGCTCGACTTCGCCCGTGCCTGGGTCACCTTCCCGGACCCGGCGGACGACGAACAGCTCTTCCGCTGCGACCTGACCTGGCTGACCTCCCGCTGGACCTGCATTTTCGGCAGCGGCTGCCAGGGCATCCAGGCCGGCCGGGCCGACGACGGCTGCTGCACGCTCGGCGCGCACTTCTCGGACGAGGAGGACGAGCAGCGGGTGGCCGGACATGTGGCACGCCTCACGCCCGAACTCTGGCAGTACCACGACGTGGGCACCACCACCGGCTGGACCGAGGAGGACGAGGACGGCGACCGGCAGACCCGGCGCTGGAACGGCTCCTGCATCTTCCAGAACCGCCCCGGCTTCCCGGCCGGCGCGGGCTGCTCGCTGCACATCCTCGCGCTGCGCGAGGGCCGCGAGCCCCTGGAGACCAAGCCGGACGTCTGCTGGCAGCTGCCGGTCCGGCGCACCTACGACTGGATCGACCGGCCGGACGACACCCAGATCCTGCAGGTGACGATCGGCGAGTACGACCGCCGCGGCTGGGGCTCCGGCGGCCATGACCTGCACTGGTGGTGCACCTCCGCGACCTCGGCGCACGGCGCGGGCGAGCCGGTGTACGTCTCGTACAAGCCGGAGCTGACCGAGCTGATGGGCAAGAAGGGCTACGCCAAGCTCGCCGAGCTGTGCGAGGAGCGGCTGGCCGCGACGCTGCCGATGGCACCGCATCCGGCGGACCCCCGGCCCGCGAAGCAGCCCGGAAAGGCCGAGAAGGCCGCGAAGCCCGAGACGTCCGGGAAGAAGCCCGGGAAGCAGAAGTAACCACGCGCCGGGGTCGCCGGGACGGACGGTCCCGGCGGCCCCGGCGTGCGCTCAGCGGGCCGGGTGTGTCGTGTTCGACGGCGTCGAGGACGGCTCCGGGCCGGTCGGCTTCGGCGTGGGACCCGTCGGCGTCGGGGTGGGCGACGGGGACGTACGGGTGGGTGTGGGCGTCGGCTTGGGGGCCGGGCGGGTCGGCTTCGGGCGCGGGGACGTCGGGCGCTGCGGGCCGGCGGCCGGACCGATGGCGCCGCGGCCCGACATCGTGACGGCGGTGCCGCCGGGCTCGATGGCGATCCGGGCCCGCCAGCGGCCCGCGGGCTCCCGGTCGTGGTCGACGGCGACCGTGATCGTCGCGGTCTCGCCAGGCCGCAGGGTGCCCGCCGTATGACTCAGCTGGAGCCAGGCCGCGCCCGACATCGCCCGCCAGCGCACCGGGGCGGCGCCGCCGGCGCCGAGCGTGATGACCGTGGTCCGGCCCCGGGGGCCGGCGGCGACGGTGAGCCGGCCGGGGCCCGACTCCCGTCGGCTGTCCGGCTTCTCCGGCCGCTGCGGGGTGCCGTCCGCGCTGACCACCTCGACGGACACATCGGGTGTCCCGCCGCCCGAGGTGAAGCCGGGTCCGGGCGTCGTCCGGGCGTTGCCGGCGTTCTCGTACGGGCGGCCGCCCAGCCGCGGCCCGGGTTCGGTGTCGCTGGCCGTCACCGAGGGCGAGTCGTCCGCGGCCACGTCCGTGGCGGGGCCGCCCCGGTACGCCGCCCACAGGGCCAGCACCGGCGCCGCGACGACCGTGGCGACCACCGTCGTGGTCAGCGCCCGGCTGCGCAGCCGGCGCCGGCGGGCCACCGGGTCCTTCGGCGGGCCCACGGGGAAACCGCTGCGGTCATAGCGAGGAGAACCGTTTGCCCCACCCGCCCGGCCGCCGCGCCCCGCACCGGCCACGCCTTCCGCGCGGCCCGACTTGGCGCGCCGGGCCGCCGCCAGCGCGGACAGCACGGCGTCCCGGGGCGCGGTGACCAGCGGCAGGGTGCCCCGGTCCGCCGGCGCGGTGCCCGGCCACGTCCCCGGGGCGGTGGCCCGCTCGGCGGTCCGCCGGCACCCGTCGCAGTCGTCGACATGGCGCACCAGCTCCCGGCTCAGCGCCGGGCCCAGCAGCATCTGGGTGTCGCCCGCCAGCTGCGCGACCTCACGGCAGCGGCCGGACTCGACGACGGCCAGCGCTGCCCGGGTCCGCTCGACCTCGCAGGAGGCGGTGGCCAGCAGCGCGCGGGTGGCGACCGGGTCGGCGCCGAGGACCGCGGCGACCTCGTCCGCCGCGAGCTGATGGCGCACCGAGAGCTCCAGTGCCTCGCGCTGCTCGGGGGTGGTGCCCGCGGCCTCCGGCCAGGCCAGCACGGCGAGTTCACGCTGCCGGCGCTCGGCCTCCGCCCCGGGGCCCGGTGTCCCGGCGGGTGGCGCGGTCCGCTCGGCGAGGCGGCGCAGACAGGCCCAGCGGGCCAGGGCGTAGAGCCAGGAGCGGTGCAGCGCCGGGTCGGCGGGACGCCGGCCGCGGTGCCGTTCGGCGAGCGCGAGCATCTCGCCGAGCACCGCGGTGGCGGCGTCGTGTTCGCACAGCACCGACAGGCAGTACGTGAACAGCCCGTCCAGATAAGGCCGGTAGCCGTCACGGCTCACGTCCGGGGGGCGCGCGGCGCCCGCGCCGGGCCGCTCGTCCGGGCCGGGCCGCTCGGGCGGCTGCGGCTGGTTCCGGCGCCGCGCGTCGCCGCGCGACCGGTGTGCGCCGGTGGAGTGCGTGGGGTGCTCGGGCCTGCTGCTCATCACCCCGGCGACGGTAGGCGGATGATGCAGCCCTCCTCGCTCACGTTGGACACTTTTAACCCTTACGGGTGACCATCTCCCTCAAAAGGGGACACGAACACCTCTTTACATGGGCGGCGCGCTCCGTATGCGCCACCCGCGAGGCGCACGCAGCCAACGGCGGCGCCCCCGCTCCGGGAGCTCCCGGCGGCGTTGTCGGACCCCGCCGCTACGGTGACTCCATGGCAACGCGTAAATCCTCGGGCAAGGAGCGCCCCTCCTACCGCTGCACCGAATGCGGCTGGACCACCGCGAAATGGCTCGGCCGCTGCCCCGAGTGCCAGGCGTGGGGCACGGTCGAGGAGTTCGGCGGCGCCCCCGCGGTGCGCACCACCGCCCCCGGCCGGGTCACCACCGCCGCCCTGCCCATCGGCCAGGTCGACGGCGCCCAGGCCACCGCCCGCTCCACCGGCGTCCCCGAGCTGGACCGCGTCCTCGGCGGCGGACTGGTCCCCGGCGCCGTGGTGCTGCTCGCCGGCGAGCCCGGCGTCGGCAAATCCACCCTGCTGCTGGACGTCGCCGCCAAGGCCGCCTCCGACAGCCACCGCACGCTCTATGTCACGGGCGAGGAATCCGCGAGCCAGGTACGCCTGCGCGCCGACCGCATCGGCGCCCTCGACGAGCATCTCTATCTGGCCGCCGAAACCGACCTGTCGGCCGTGCTCGGCCACCTCGACACCGTCAAACCGTCGCTGCTGATCCTCGACTCCGTGCAGACCGTCGCCTCCCCCGAGATCGACGGGGCGCCCGGCGGCATGGCCCAGGTCCGCGAGGTCGCCGGCGCACTGATCCGCGCCTCCAAGGAACGCGGGATGGCCACCCTCCTCGTCGGCCACGTCACCAAGGACGGCGCCATCGCCGGCCCGCGCCTCCTGGAGCATCTCGTCGATGTCGTCCTGCACTTCGAGGGCGACCGGCACGCCCGGCTCCGCCTCGTCCGCGGCGTCAAGAACCGCTACGGCACCACCGACGAGGTCGGCTGCTTCGAGCTGCACGACGAAGGCATCACCGGCCTCGCCGACCCCTCCGGCCTCTTCCTGACCCGCCGCGCCGAGCCGGTGCCCGGCACCTGCCTGACCGTGACCCTGGAGGGCCGCCGCCCCCTCGTCGCCGAGGTCCAGGCGCTCACCGTCGACTCCCAGATCCCCTCCCCCCGGCGCACCACCTCCGGCCTGGAGACCTCCCGCGTCTCGATGATGCTCGCCGTCCTGGAACAGCGCGGCCGCATCAGCGCCCTCGGAAAACGCGACATCTACAGCGCCACGGTCGGCGGCGTGAAGCTCACCGAGCCCGCCGCGGACCTCGCCGTCGCCCTCGCCCTGGCCAGCGCCGCCAGCGACACCCCGCTGCCCAAGAACCTCGTCGCCATCGGCGAAGTGGGGCTCGCGGGCGAGGTCAGAAGGGTCACGGGCGTCCAGCGCCGGCTGTCCGAAGCGGCCCGGCTCGGCTTCACCCACGCCCTCGTCCCGTCCGACCCCGGCAAGATCCCCGAGGGCATGCGGGTCCTGGAGGTCGCCGACGTCGGACAGGCCCTCAGCGTGCTGCCCAAGCGGGTCCGCCGGGACGCCCCACAGGAAGAGGGCGCACGCCGGTAGACTTTGCCCTGGTCTCGCCCGTCACCGCAGAATTGCCTGTCGGCCACGTACTCTCCGCTGGTACGTCAACCACAGCAAGGGCCGGGCGGCCTGCGGACCGACAGACCTTGTGACGGAGGAGTGCAGTGGCAGCCAACGACCGGGCATCGACTCCCGGCAGGTCCGGTGGCAGTTCCGGCACCGAGAGCCTGATGCGCGCCTCGCTGAGCGCCGTCGCGCCCGGCACGGCCCTCCGTGACGGCCTGGAGCGCATCCTGCGCGGCAACACCGGCGGACTGATCGTGCTGGGCTTCGACAAGACCGTCGAATCCATGTGTACCGGCGGCTTCGTCCTCGACGTGGAGTTCACCGCGACCCGGCTGCGCGAGCTGTGCAAGCTCGACGGCGCCCTCGTACTGGACAAGGACATCACCAAGATCCTCCGGGCCGGCGTCCAGCTCGTCCCCGACGCCTCCATCCCCACCGAGGAGACCGGCACCCGCCACCGCACCGCCCAGCGGGTCTCCATCCAGGCCGGCTTCCCCGTCGTCTCCGTCAGCCAGTCGATGCGCCTGATCGCCCTCTACGTCGACGGTGAACGCCGCGTCCTGGAGGAGTCCGCCGCCATCCTCTCCCGCGCCAACCAGGCGCTGGCGACCCTGGAGCGCTACAAGCTCCGCCTCGACGAGGTCGCCGGCACCCTCTCCGCCCTGGAGATCGAGGACTTGGTGACGGTCCGCGATGTCACCGCCGTCGCCCAGCGCCTGGAGATGGTCCGCCGGATCGCCACCGAGATCGCCGAGTACGTCGTCGAACTGGGCACCGACGGCCGGCTGCTCGCCCTCCAGCTGGAGGAGCTGATCGCCGGCGTCGAGCCCGAGCGCGAACTGGTCGTCCGCGACTACGTCCCCGAGCCGACCGCCAAGCGCTCCCGCACGGTCGCCGAGGCGCTCGCCGAGCTGGACGCCCTCAGCCACACCGAACTCCTCGAACTCCCCATCGTGGCCCGCGCCTTGGGCTACAGCGGCTCCCCCGAGACCCTGGACTCCGCGGTCTCCCCCCGCGGCTTCCGCCTGCTGGCCAAGGTCCCCCGCCTCCCCGGCACGGTCATCGAGCGCCTCGTCGACCACTTCGGCGGCCTGCAGAAGCTGCTCGCGGCCAGCGTCGACGACCTCCAGACCGTCGACGGCGTCGGCGAGGCCCGCGCCCGCTCGGTCCGCGAGGGCCTGTCCCGCCTGGCGGAGTCGTCGATCCTGGAGCGGTACGTCTGAGGCGGCCCAGGAGCGGTGCCTCCGGCGCACCGCCCTCGGCTCACCGCCCCGCGGGAAGCGCCGCGGTGAGCCGGATGCCCGTGACGAGGACCGGGCGGACCCGCAGGGCGTGCTCCCGCTGCCCGTCCGTCCAGGGGTGCAGCACCTCCCGGTAGTGCGCCAGGTCCCGCGGATCGGTGACCAGCCGGCAGTAGCCGGTGACCACCACGCTCCAGCCCAGGTGCGTCACGGGGTCGATGGCGTCCGCCTCGTAAGCGACGACAACGCCCTCGGTGCCGGCCTCCCGGGTCACCGCGGCGATCGCCGCGCCCCCATGCGTACGGATGACGACCTCACCCCGGTCCACGAGGTGGTTGACCGGGCGGATGGCCGGCAGCGCGTCCTGACTGAACACGATCCGGCCCAGCGACACACTGCCCAGGAGCCGCAGCGCTTCCTCACGGGCGAGCGGGACGGTGTGCCGCGGGCCACCGGCGCTGCCCGCCCCTCGGTGGACTCCGGCACCGGGCCGGGGTGATGGGTCGTTCGCTGTGTTCGCCGTGTTCACCGGGTGCTCCCTCCCGTCCGCCCGCGTGGTGAGAGGTCCAGTAGACGGGCGACGGCCCGTGCGCGCCAAGGGCCGTTCGGCCCCCGGCGGGGCTCTGGAGACGGGGCCGGGCGGCCGGGATCAGGCAGTCGGGCTCAGGCCGTCACGATCACGCAGCCGGGGAGTCCAGGACCGGGTCGTAGCGGACCTGCTCGGGCGACAGGCCGGCGGCGGTCAGCCGTGCCACAGTGGCACCGACCATCGCGGGCGGCCCGCTGACGAAGGCGAGATGGCCGGACCAGTCACCACGGCGGGCCACGGCCTCCGCCACCGGACCGCGGCCGCCCGCACCCGCGCCCTCGTCGAACACCGGCACCACATGGAGCCACCGATAACGGTCCGCCCACCGGGACAGCACCCGCGCGTCATACAACTCGTCGCGGCTGCGGGCGCCCAGGAACAGCTGCACCCCGCCCCGCTCCCGCACCGCCGGCAGGACCGGTCCGGTACCGCCGCCCCGGCGCGCGGCCAGCTCCTCCAGCAGCGCCTTGACCGGGGCCCAGCCCGTGCCGCCGGCCACCATCAGAAGCTCCCGCGAGCGGTCGTCGTCGAGCGTCATCGTGCCCTGCGCGGGCCCCAGCCGCAGGGTGTCACCGACCCGGGTGTGCGCCACCAACGCCTCACTGACCCCACCGGCACCGGTCTGCCGCACATGGAACTCCAGCTCCCGCTCCGCCCGCGGGGCGCCCGCCAGGGAGTACTGCCGCCAGGCCTGCGGCAACAGCGGGGACTCGACGGCGGCGTACTGGCCGGCGCGGTACGGGTACGGCTCACCGGACCGCACCCGCAGCACCGCGAGGTCCGGTCGGCGCCGCTCATGGCTGACCACCGTGCCCCGCCAGTACGCCGGTTCGGCGAGGGTGGCCTCCGCGCCGTCGACCATGGCCGCCACGGCGAACCGCAGCATCCGCACCCACGCCTGCTCCACCGCCTCCGACCAGTCCGGCCCCGCGGTGTCCCGCAGCGCCACGCACAGCGCGGCCTCGAACGTCTCGAAATGCACCGGCCGCACCCCGAGTTTGCGGTGGTCCCGGCCGAGCCGGGTGAAGAACGCGGTCAGTTCGTCCGGGCGGTGCAGATTCTCGGTCAAGTAGCGGAAGGCGCGGGCGAGATGGGCCCGCTGGAACTCCATCGACGCGGGGAACAGCCTCCGCAGCGAGGGCCACCGCGCGAACATCTCGTCGTAGAGCCGGCCGATCAGCTCGGCGAACGGGGTCACCAGCGACAGATGCCGCACGATCAGCCGCTGATCGGCGGCGCCGTCATAGGGCTCCGCCGCCGCTAAGTCCGGCTCCGGCGCCCGGTCCTGGCCGAGCATCCGCCGTCTCAGCCGCATCGCGTCGTGCCGGGCGAGCAGTGCGTGGTACTCGTTGCCGACGGTGCCCGTATAGGCGTGCATGAGCGGACCTCCTGGCTGCGACGACGGACCGGCGGGACGCCGAGGCCACCGCCGTCCGGAAAACGGGCGCCAGTATGGCACCGGGCCGAAGTGCCCCATCGGCCCCGCTCACCAGGGCCGTTCGGCCCTTTCGCCCCGCCGCGCAACGCCGCGACAATCGCCGTCGGGGCCCGCACCGGGCACGCCGTACCCCACCCCACCGGTACCGGACACACTGGGATGATCCCCACCGGCGAACCGGCACCCCGCACCACCCGCCGGGCGACCAAGCGAGACCTGAAATGAACCTGCCTGCCGCACCCACCGCACCACTGCGCGTCTTCATCCTCGACGACCACGAAGTGGTCCGCCGCGGGGTGCGGGACCTCCTCGAAGCGGAGGGGGACATCGAGGTCGTGGGCGAGGCGGGCGACCGCCGGCAGGCCCTCACCCGGGTACCGGCCGCCCGCCCGCAGGTCGCGGTGCTCGACGTCCGTCTCGGCGGCGGCGACGGCCCCGACGGCGACCACGAAGGCATCGAGGTGTGCCGGGAGTTACGCGCCCGGATGCCGGAGCTGGCCTGCCTGATGCTGACGTCCTTCGACGACGACGAGGCGCTGTTCGACGCCATCATGGCGGGCGCCTCCGGCTACGTCCTCAAACAGATCAACGGCTCCGGCCTGATCCACGCCGTCCGCACCGTGGCAGCCGGCGAATCCATGCTGGACCCGCGCACGGCCTCCCGGGTGATGGCACGGCTGCGCGGCCCCCAGGAGGCCCCCGGGGCACCGCCGTCGGAACTCGACCGGCTCTCGCCCCGCGAACGGGAAGTACTGGAGCTGATCGGCGCGGGCCTGACCAACCGGGAAATCGCCGACCGTCTGTTCCTCGCCGAGAAGACCGTCAAGAACCGCGTCTCGGCCATCCTCGCCAAACTGGGCGTGGGCCGCCGCGTCCAGGCAGCCATGGTCGCGGAACGCCTGCGGGAGGGGCGGGGGCAGGGGCGGGGCTGAGGGGCGCCGCGCCCCGGAAGTTCCCACGCACCCGAGCCCGGCGGTGCACCACGGGACGGCACACGACGCCACACGAGTCACCGGCAGAGCGCCGGCCCGGACCGGGGCGTCGCCCACCCGCCCCGGGCTCAGCCCGCCAGCGGAACCCGCCACTCGATCCGGGTGCCGCCGGACTCCGGTGACCCGGTCGTCAGCCGGCCGCCGTGCATCTCGGCCCGCGCCCGCATGTTGGCCAGCCCGCCGGTGTGCGGCGCGGCGCCCAGTCCCACCCCGTCGTCCACCACCGTCAGCGTCACCTCGTCCGTCACGGACAGGGCGACGTCGAGGCGCCGGGCGCGGGCGTGCCGGGCGGCGTTGCTGAGCGCTTCCGCGGTCACCGCCAGTATCTGCTGGGCCAGGGCGTCCGGGACGTCGGTGTCCGCCGGGCCGTCGATCCGCAGCGACGGGGTGAAGCCCAGCGTGCGCGACGCCGTCCGGACGGCGTCGGTGAGCCCGCGGCGCAGGCTCGCACCGCCGGAGTCGTCCCCGGTCGTGCGCAGCTCGAAGATGGTGGACCGGATGATCTTGATAGTGGTGTCCAGATCATCGACCGCACGCCCGACCCGCTCCACCGCCTCGGGCCGGTCGATGAGCCGGGTCGCGCTCTGCAGCGTGATCCCGGTGGCGAACAGCCGCTGAATGGCCAGGTCATGCAGGTCCCGGGCGATGCGGTCGCGATCGTGGAAGACCGCCAGCTCCTCCGACTCGGCCCGGCGGCGGCCGAGTTCCAGGGCGATCACGGCCTGATCGGCGAAGCCCGAGACCAGCTCCACCTCGGTCTCGTCGAAGGCCGGCCGGCCCGCCAGCCGGCACAACCGCAGCGCCCCGCACCCGATGTCCACCTGCAGCGGCACGGCGACCGCCGGACCGTACTCCTCGTCCGCCCCGGTGCCCGCCCCCAGCGGATGCGCCCGCGGGTCGCTGCGCAGATCGGCGCTGACCACCGGCCGCCCCGTACGCGCCGCCCGGCCGGGCAGCGACCCCTCGGCCGGCACGGCCAGCCCCGCGATCCGGCCGGCGCCCGCCCCGTGCGCCACCGCCACCGTCAAACGGTCCGGCTCCGACGGCACCGGCAGCAGTACCGCCGCACAGTCGGCACCGGCGACCTCCATCGCACGCTCGGCGATCAGCCGCAGCACCTGGCTCGCCTCCGTACCGGACAGCAGGCTCCGGGTGATCTCCCCCAGCGCCTCCAGCCGGCGCTCCCGGCGGCGGCTCTCGTGGTACATCCGCGCGTTGTCGATGGCGACGCCCGCCGCGATGGACAGGGTGGTCACCACCGCCTCGTCTTCGGCGTCGAACGAGCCGCCGCCCCGCTTCTCGGTCAGGTAGAGATTGCCGAACACCTCGTCACGCACCCGGACCGGCACCCCGAGGAAGGTCCGCATGGGAGGATGGTGCGCGGGAAACCCGTAACTGCCGGGGTGGCTGGTCAGATCGGTGAGCCGCAGCGGCTCGGGACGGCGGATCAGCTCACCGAGGATGCCCCGGCCGCACGGCGACGGGCCGATCGACGCGATGAGCTCGTCGGACATCCCCACCGGCAGGAACCGCGAGAGCCGCTGGCCGTCCCCGACCACACCGAGCGCGCCGTACTCGGCATCGGTGAGGTCGACCGCCGCCTCCACGATCCCCCCGAGCACCTGAGGTAACTCCAGCCCCCGCCCCAGACCCATCACGGCGTCCAGCAGACTCCGCATCCGGTCCTCGGGTGCGCGAAGCTGCGGCCAACGCGCCTCCGGCGCGGGCCACTTCGGTTCGGACATGACTGCACTGCCCCCAACTGCCCCGGAACCCCCGTCCCTGAACAGCAGCGTACGGGAGCGACACGGCCGCCCCGCCCGGAAACCACATCGGCCGGCCACCGCCTCCGGCCGGGCCGCCCGGCGGGCCGCCCGGCCGGGCCTTCCGGCCCAACGAGGGGGCTGTTCGGCCCTGATGACCCGGCACCCCCAAGGCCGACCATGGTGACGCCGGGAAGGGCCGAGTCTCCCCCGTGCTCATGTCCGGCCCTTCCCGGCACACCGGCGGCGGGGCCGGTCGGTGGATGGAGCGGGGGCTGAACAGGACGGCCGAATTCGGTGGCTGTGGGGGCTGAATTCGGTGGCTGTGGGGCTGATCGGGGTGTCGCGACATCGCCCCTGCGGGATCGCGGCCTCATCCCTGCGGCCATGCGGTCCCGCCCCTGCGGCCTTGCGGTCCCGCCCCTGCAGGATCGCTGCCTCGCTGACAGGACCACACCCTCACTGGCGGCGAGCCGGCTGCCGCAGCCGCGGCGCGCACCCTCTCCCTGCGGCGGGGACCGGTGCCCTCACCCCCGCAGGATCGCGGCCTCCTTCTCCGCCGGCAGCCCCACCACCGGACGGTCCGGCCGCTGCGGCGCCACCCCGCCGATCCGCTGGAGCCAGGCCCAGGTGTCGGCGACGGTCTCGCCGATGGGACGACAACGCAACCCGTTCGCCACCGCCTTGGACACATCGGCCCCATAGACCGCGTCCCGATCCTCACCAGGCCCCGGCCACATCGGGAGTTCGGTCCACGGCACGGCACCGGCGGCGAGGATCTCCTCCGGCCCGGTCCAGCACAGCTCCGCGTCCGAACCGGTGGTCTTCACGCAGCTCTCCAACAGCTCCCCCATGGTGGCGTGCCCCGGCTCGCTGGCCAGGTTGTACGCACCGCCCGACCCCGACTCCAGCACCTCCGGCGTCCACTCCGCCAGATCCCGGACATCGACGTACTGCAGCGCCGCGTCCCGCGGCCCCGGCGCGAGGACCGGCCCACCGCGCGCGATCCGCCCCAGCCACCACGGCAGCCGCCCGATGTTCTCGTACGGACCGAGGACCAGCCCCGCACGGATCAGCAGCCCCCGCTCCCCGAACGCCTCCGTCACGGCCAGCTCGCCGCCCCGCTTGGCCTGCGCATAGTCCTCGGCGTCCGTGGCATCGGGGGAGCCGGTCACCAGCGCGGCCTGCTCGTCGTACGGGGCAGTCGGCGGATACGCGTACACCGAGCAACTGGAGACATACGCATACCTCCCGACCCGCCCGGCCAGCAGCCGCGCCGTGTCACGCACGGCCGCCGGCGCCCCGCTCCAGGTGTCGACGACGGCGTCCCACTCGCCCTCCTCCAGGGCAGCGAGCCCGCCCGCATCCCCCCGGTCCCCGTGCAGCGCCGTCGCCCCCTCCGGCGCCGCGTGCCTCCCCCGATGGAACACCGTGACCTGCCACCCCCGCGCCAACGCCGCCTCGGTGACCGCCCGCCCCACGAACTCCGTACCACCCAGCATCAGTAGCTTCATGCCAACGACTGTGCCGGACAACGCCGACCGAGTCCGGCCACGCACGCTCTCAGCGAATCCCCCCAGGGCGAAACAACCGGAGGCCAACAATCCAGCGCCCTCGGCCACCCGGTTACAACAGCCGCCCCAGACGCAGCTACCGCTGCGGACGCCACCGCCACTTCAGGCACTGCGGCCGCCCCAGGCTCTGCTGCCACTTCGGGCACTACCGCCGCTCCGGGCACTACCGCAGCGCCTGGCGCTGCTGCCACTTCAGGAGCTGCCGCCGCACTTGCCGCTACTGCCCTCCAGGGGCTCCGGACACTCTCGGGCGCCCCAGGGCGCTCCTGGCGATCTCAGGCCGTCAGCCCTCAGGTCGTCAGCCTTCAGCCAGAACGAACGTCGTACGGGCCGACTCCAGCCCCGGCACCTTGGCCTCGATCTCGTACTTGCCGGAAGGCACCATGGCCGAACTCGGCGTGGCGCACTGCGGACCGCTGGCCCGACGGTCCCACTCGATGGTGCGCTGCACCGACCCCTTGGCCGGAACCTTCAGCAGCGCGGGCGCGGTGCCCGACGGGCAGTCGTTCGAGGCCCACACCCGCTCGTCCCCCGCGGCGTCGCTGATGGTGAGCACCGTGGCCTTCTGCCCGAGGTCCACCTTGCAGGCCGCCCCGGCCGCATTCTCAACCGTCAGCTCGAACTTCGGCCGCGCGCCCGGCGCGTACGAATGCTTGACGCTGCGCAGATCCAACTCCGCCTTGCCGGAAACGCAGTTGGGAAGCGGAGACCCGGCCTCGACGGCGTTCTTACCGGAGCCCTGCCCGATCGGCCCGCTCCCGGAACCGGAACCACCGGAGTCCGGGTCACCTCCGGACTCACCACCGCCCGCGGCACCCGCGCCACCGGAACCGGAGCCCGACCCTCCGTCGCCCTCACCCGACTCATCGCGCCCACCCGGCTTTTGGCCGTTCGCCGGTCCGCTCCCGGAGGGCCCTGGCGTGATGGACTCCGCGGGGCCCTTGCCGTGCGACCCCTTGCCCTCATCGTCACTCTTGCCGACGACCCCGCCCCAGCTCAGCGCCCACACCACCAAGAGGGCGAGCAGGGCGACGATGGCCAGCGCAACAGCCCTCCGCCGCCAGTAAATGGAGGAGGGAAGCGGCCCGATCGGATTGCGCAGTGATCCCACGCGGAAACTCTACGAGAGATCGGCCCCCGCATCGGCCAGTACCCGCCGCATCCGGCTGCAACTTTTCCCATGATCAGCCCGGATCCGAGCCCGCCCCCGCGTTTCCGGCCCTAACGCCCCTGATCCACCGTTAACTCTCGATCTGCTCCACTCCACCCACACTTCCACCACATCCCCCTTGCCGATCACCGGTCACGCCCCACAACCGTCAGCCCCCACAAGGTCGTTGATCATGAACCCCAGCCCCGCCGGCCCCCACCCCGACCTCGGCCTCGACCCCGAACTCGCCCCCGAGCTCGACCCGACCTCCCCTCGGCCCAGACCTCCCCGACGATCGCCGCGCCCCACCACCGGACCACGGTCACCGCCCCGACCACTCCTGCTTGTGACCGAAGCCCTGCCCGTTGTCGATCAAGCGCAGCCAGTCGGGGCGCAGTTCCCACAGCGTGGTCCGCTCCAGGGCGGCGCGCAGCCGGTCGCTCGCCGCGACGAACGGAAAGCGTTCGACATAGACCTGCCAGCCGGCCGCCCGCTCGTCACCGGTCAGCGGTCGGCAGCGCCCCCGCCCCTGCAGCCCCGTCAGGCCGCTCCACTCCTGACCGTCCCGCTGCGCCGTGAACGCGACCCGCGCACCGGGCTTCGCGAGCGCCCGCCCATGCCGCGTCGTGGTCGCGGTGACGAAATACAGCGCGGGCCCGGCACCGCCCGCTCCGCCCCCCACGCACAGCGCCCCGCCATCACCCACACCGGACCCCTCGCCGGGCCCCCCACCAGCCTTCGCCCCGCTCTCCGCTCCACCTTCCGCATCGGTCGCGTACAGCACCGCGCACGCCTGCGGCCCGTCCTCGTCCACGTACGCGAGCGTCATCGTCGTGTGCGCGGCCAGCGCACGCCGGATCGCTGCCGGGCAGGCCTGACCCCCGACCCCCTCCGCGCCGCCCGCCCCCGCGGCGACTGCCGGTGGCGCGCCGCCGCCCGCCCCCTCCGCACGGCCCGGCCCAGCCGCGCCACCCGGGCCCGCAGCATCGCCGGGCTCCGCCGCACCGCCGAGCCCGGCAGCACCCCCCGCCCTCGTCGCCTCGCCCGCGCCTTCCGGTTCGTTCATCTCCTTCGCCATGCCCGCATCCTTGCTTGCCGCCTCCTTCTATTCCAGCAACGATTACTGAGAGTAGTCAGTTCCCGCCGGGGCGTGTGCGGGGGTGCCTCGCGCCGCGCGCCTCTCCCTCTCCATACCCCCCAGCAGCCACCCCCCAAGACCCCCCGGCCGTCCTGCGTGTGGGTGGGTGTGCGGCGGGGCGGGCCCGGTGCGTTTCCCGGGGGGCGTCGGACGTGCCAGGATCGGCGGTGCCATGACTTCGACGCCTGTCACCACTACTGCCACGACCGCCGCCGCCGAGACCGCTTCCGCCGCCGACGCGGCCGCGGAAGCCGCCGACGGGACCGCGCTGCACGGCCCGGTCACCGACTGGTTCGACGAGCACGCCCGCGATCTGCCCTGGCGCCGCCCCGAAGCGGGCGCCTGGGGCGTGATGGTGAGCGAGTTCATGCTGCAGCAGACCCCGGTCAGCAGAGTGCTGCCGGTGTACGAGCAGTGGCTGGCCCGCTGGCCGCGCCCCGCCGACCTGGCCGCCGAGGCGCCGGGGGAGGCGGTCCGGGCCTGGGGCCGGCTCGGCTATCCGCGGCGCGCCCTGCGGCTGCACGCCGCCGCGTCCGCGATACAGGAGCGGCACGGCGGCGACGTACCACGTGAGCACGGCCAGTTGCTGGCGCTGCCCGGCGTAGGGGAGTACACCGCCGCCGCGGTGGCGTCCTTCGCGTACGGGCAGCGGCACGCCGTGCTGGACACCAATGTGCGCCGGGTGTTCGCCCGCGCGGTGGCCGGCCGGCAGTACCCGCCGAACGCCACCACTGCGGCGGAACGCAAGCTGGCCCGTGCGCTGCTGCCCGAGGACGAGCAGCTGGCGGCGCGCTGGGCGGCGGCGACGATGGAGCTGGGTGCGCTGTTGTGCACGGCGCGTGCTCCGGAGTGCCACCGTTGTCCGATCGCGGCGCAGTGCGCCTGGCGGCAGGCCGGGTCTCCGGCGCACGACGGTCCGCCGCGGCGTACCCAGTCGTACGCCGGGACCGACCGGCAGGTGCGCGGCAAGCTGCTGGCCGTGCTGCGTGAGGCGGTCGCGCCGGTGCCGCAGCAGGTGCTGGACGCGGTGTGGGACGAGCCGGTGCAGCGGGCACGGGCGCTGGACGGGCTGGTGTCGGACGGGCTGGTCGAGCCGCTGGGCGGGGGCCGGTACCGGTTGCCGCTGACGTAGCGGGGCTGTCACACAGGCGGGAAGGAGGAGGCGCGGTCGCTTCGGCGGCCGCGCCTCTTGCCGTTGACGTGACACGGCCGTCGCACGGGCGCGATCGAGGAGGCGCGGCTGCTGCGGCGGCCGCGCCTCTTGCTGCTGACGCTATGCGGCCGTCACGGGGGCCGGATCGAAAAGGCGAGGTCACGTCGGCAGCCGCGGCTCTTGCCGTTGCCGTGCCACGGCCGTCACGAACGCCGGATCGAGAAGGCACGGCCGCCTCGGCGGCCGCGCCTCCTGGCGTGACGGTCCTCGGTCTGATTGGTTGTCACCTTTCGGGCAGCATGACCGAAAGGTGACTCGATCCGGCCTGAAGAAGGCTCTCGTCGGGCGTGGTTGCCGTCGTGGTCGTGGCCGATAGGTCTTGCGGCGGGGGCGTTTCTCCCCCCGGAGTATGACGTCCGCGGGCCCCCTGTCCGTCCGAGGTATGACCCCAGGCGCGCTGTTACACAACCGAGGGTTTTCCGTGCATTCGCTGTGGGGCCGACGCACATTACGTCGCAACACCCTCTCCGTAGCGTCTTCCTCGTGCTGGAGATGACCATCAGCACGGTCAACGTGGGGAAGCGCAAGCGGATCGGAGGCGTCGAGATGGCGACCAGCGGCGGCAAGGTACTGGACTTCGAAGAGTACGTTCGTACGCGGCAGGAGGCACTGCTGCGGAGCGCCCGGCGCCTCGTGCCCGATCCGGTCGACGCGCAGGATCTGCTGCAGACGGCCCTGGTCCGTACGTACGGCCGCTGGGACGGCATCGCGGACAAGTCGCTGGCCGACGCCTACCTCCGCCGCGTCATGATCAACACGCGGACGGAGTGGTGGCGGGCGCGCAAGCTGGAGGAGGTGCCCACCGAGCAGCTTCCGGACGCGAGTGTGGACGACGGCACCGAGCAGCGCGCCGACCGTGCGCTGCTGATGGACATCCTCGGGGTGCTGGCGCCCAAGCAGCGCAGCGTCGTGGTGCTGCGGCACTGGGAGCAGATGAGCACGGAGGAGACCGCGGCGGCGCTCGGGATGTCGACGGGGACCGTCAAGAGCACGCTGCACCGTGCGCTGGCGCGGCTGCGCCAGGAGCTGCAGATGCGCGACATCGACGCGCGCATACTGGAGCGCGGCGAGCGGGAGCGGGAGCGGTGCGCGGCCTGACGGGTCACGCACGGCGCGCGGCACCCGGCACGACGCGACGGTACGTGGCGCACGGCACGACGCGACGGCACGCGGCGCTCGGCGCAGCGCTGCGGCGTACGGCGCCCCGCACGGTACGACGGCATGCGGCACACGGCGTCACATGCGACATAACCCCAAATACCACAAGAAAAATATCCTTACCGGTGAAAACGGGCAGAACGACGGGCGCCTTACGGCTCCGGGCTCGACGCGCGACAATCACTTCAGGAACAGCAGCGGGATCAGCGGCTGTGCGAGCAGCACGGTGAGCGGGAGCGGATTGTCCAGGAACAGGTTGACCAGCAGCGGGTTGACCAGAGGCGGAGCGGTCACGGCAGGCGTGGCCGCCGTCGGCCTTTTGCTGGCCGGATGCAATCCGGGGGGCGAGGGCGTGCGCAGCGAGGGCTCCGCGAGCGGCAGCCCCGTACCCCCCAAGGGCCCGGTGCGCAGCTCTCCCAGCCCGGCCTCGACCGCGGACTACAAGAAGGTCGACGCGGTCCAGCTGCTGAAGGGCGACCCGAAGGTCGGTCCGTTCGTGAAGAAGTCCCTCGCCAAGCCGTGCGCCGCGGACGAGTACCCGGTCGAGGTGACCTATGCGTCGCTCACCGGCGGCAAGTCCCCCGATGTCATCATCAACGTGATGACCTGCGCGGATTCCGTCGGGATCGGCTCGTACGTCTTTCGCAAGCGCGGCGGTGCGAAGGGCGGGTATGAAAACGTGTACACGAACGAGCAGCCGTCGGTGTCCGCGGCGGTCAACAAGGGCGAGCTGGAAGTCTCCAAGCAGACCTACGACACCGACGACAAGGTGTGCTGCCCCTCCGGTGAGGACGTGATGCCCTACCGCTGGGAGGGCGGCCGCTTCGTCGAGCACGACGGCTATCACACCGACTACAGCAAGACCACCGTCGACGGCGACACGCCGGACGACGGCTCGGGATCGGAGGGTTGAGACAACCGCATGGCCGAGACCCATGTCCTCTTCGTCGAGGACGACGACGTCATCCGCGAGGCCACCCAGCTCGCGCTGGAGCGGGACGGCTTCGTGGTCACCGCGATGCCCGACGGGCTCGCGGGGCTGGAGGCGTTCCGGGCCAACCGTCCCGACATCGCGCTGCTCGATGTGATGGTGCCGGGGCTCGACGGGGTGAGCCTGTGCCGGCGGATCCGGGATGAGTCGACGGTGCCCGTGATCATGCTGTCGGCGCGTGCCGACTCGATCGATGTGGTGCTCGGCCTGGAGGCCGGTGCCGACGACTACGTCACCAAGCCGTTCGACGGTGCGGTGCTGGTCGCGCGGATACGGGCGGTGCTGCGCCGGTTCGGTCATGCCAGCGGCCCGGACCGGGCGGGCTCGGCGGCGGCCGATGCGGACGATCCCGCGGAGGCGGTGCTGCGCTTCGGTGATCTGGAGGTCGACACCGAGGGCATGGAGGTGCGCAAGGACGGCCGGAACGTCGCGCTGACGCCCACCGAGATGCGGCTGCTGCTGGAGTTCTCCAACGCGCCGGGCACGGTTCTCTCGCGCGACCGGCTGCTGGAGCGGGTCTGGGACTACGGCTGGGGCGGTGACACCCGGGTGGTGGACGTCCATGTCCAGCGGCTGCGCGGCAAGATCGGCCAGGACCGGATCGAGACGGTCCGCGGCTTCGGATACAAACTGAGAGGCTGACACCTCCGTTGGTCAGACTGGCCCTGCGGACGGGCCTGAGATGGAAGCTCAGCGCCGCGATCGCGCTCGTGGGAGCGCTGGTCGCGATCGCGCTGAGCCTTGTCGTGCACAACGCCGCCCGGCATTCCATGCTCGACAACAGCCGGGATGTGCAGATCGAGCGGCTCAATTTCACGCAGAAGATCTTCGAGTCCACCAACCGGCTCCAGTTCGGCGCGAAGATCGACGATCCGGCGCTGCCGCAGGCGCTGCGTGACGAGGTGGCCAAGAACAAGCGCGCCACCTACCTGCAGGACACCGGGCAGACCGCCCCCGAGGTGTGGGCCGCCGCGCCGCTCAGCAACAGGCGGGTGCTGTCCATCCACGACCGCTTCCCGGACCGGTTCGCCGTGCTGGACGATCTGGACCAGGCGCTGGTGATCGGCTCGACGGCGGTGGTGGTCGGCGGCTGTGCGCTGGGGGTGCTGGTCGGCGGTCGGCTGTCGAAGCGGCTGCGGAAGGCGGCCGCGGCGGCCGGGAAGCTGGCGGACGGCGACACCGCGGTCCGTATCCGCGACGAGGTCGGCACCGGCCGGGTGCGGGACGAGACCGATGATCTGGCGTGGGCGGTGGACGCCATGTCGGACGCGCTCCAGGAGCGTATCGAGGCGGAGCGGCGGGTCACCGCCGATATCGCGCACGAGCTGCGCACCCCGGTGACGGGGCTGCTGACCGCGGCCGAGCTGCTGCCGCCCGGCCGGCCCTCGGAGCTGGTACGCGACCGGGCGCAGGCGCTGCGCACGCTGGTCGAGGACGTGCTGGAGGTGGCCCGGCTCGACGGCCATGCGGAGCGGGCGGAGCTGCAGGACGTGGTGCTCGGGGAGTTCGTCACCCGCCGGGTGCGTGCCCTGGGCCAGGACATCGTCATCGATGTCGTACGGGACGCCGATGTCACCACCGATCCGCGGCGGCTGGAGCGGATTCTCGGCAATCTGATCGCCAATGCCGCCCGGCACGGCAAGCCGCCGATCGAAGTGACCGTCGAGGGCCGGGTGCTGCGGGTGCGCGACCACGGTGCGGGTTTCCCCGAGGCGTTGTTGCGGGAGGGCCCGAGCCGCTTCCGTACGGGCAGCAGCGACCGGGCCGGCCGTGGCCACGGGCTGGGGCTGACGATCGCGGCCGGTCAGGCCCGGGTGCTGGGCGCCCGGCTCACGTTCCGCAACGCGGATGAGTTGACCGACGGTTCGACGGGGGCCGTGTCCGTCCTGTGGCTGCCGGAGAATGCGCCGACGAATACGGGGAGCTTTCCGGTGATTCAGTTGCCGGATCGGTAGTCGCGCCGTTCGCTGCGCTCGGTGGGGCTTCCCGCGTTGTCGGGCTTCCCGCCGTGGGGCTTGCCCGTTGCCGGTCGGCGGATCGCCCCGCGTTGTCGGCTCTCCCACCATGGCGCCTGCGGCGGGCCGGTGCCGCTGCGCGGGGCCGGTCGGCTGCGGGGCCGGGCCTCCGGACTTCGTCCTGCGGTCCGGCCCCTCCCCGTTGTGGGGATGGAAATGGGCCGGTGGGGGTGCACGTGATTGCTCGTGTGCACCCCCACCGGCCTTTCGGGGTCAGGTCAGACGGCCTCCATCACCGCTGCCCGGTCCGCCGGGGTGTCCTCGCCCTGTGGGCGTTCTGCGGGGGTGGTGGGGGCGCCGCGCAGCGGCACCTCCTTGAGGAACCAGGCCGCGGCGAAGCCGATGATGCTGACCAGTGCGCCCCACAGGAAGACGTGGTGGGTGCCGGTGGCGACCGCGTGCGCGTAGGCGTCCTTGATCATCGGCGGGAGCTGGGCCAGGCCCTTCGGGTCCATCTGGGCGCCGCCGCTGGTCATCTTCTCGCCCGCCGCGCCGATCCGCTCGGCCATCGTCGTCTGCACCTGGTGGGTGAAGATCGCGCCGAAGATCGCGACGCCGAAGGAGCCGCCGATCGTACGGAAGAGGGTGGCCGAGGAGGAGCCGACGCCCATGTCCTTCATCTCGACGCTGTTCTGGGCGATCAGCATCGTGCTCTGCATCAGGAAGCCCATACCGGCGCCGAGCACCGCCATGTAGAGGCCCGAGGTGACGCGGGTGGTGCCGGTGTCCATCAGGGACAGCAGGGCCAGGCCCGCGGTGATCAGTGCCCCGCCGGCCACGACGAAGATCTTGTACTTGCCGGTCGTGGTGGTGACCCGCCCGGCGATCAGCGACACGGCCATCATGGACAGCAGCATCGGGAGCAGCAGCAGCCCCGAGTTGGTGGCCGAGGCGCCCTGCACGGACTGCTGGAAGAGCGGCAGGAAGGTCATCGACCCGAACATCACGAAGCCGACCAGGAAGCCGATCAGCGTGATCAGCGAGAAGTTGCCGTTGCGGAAGATGTGCAGCGGCAGGACCGGTTCGCTGACCTTGCGCTCCACCACCAGGAAGAGGGCGAGCGCGACCACGCCGAGCACGCCGAGGCCGATGATCTGGCCGGACAGCCAGTCGTACTCGGTGCCGCCCCAGGTGGTGATCAGTACGAGTGCGGTGATGCCGACGGTGAGCAGCACGGCGCCGACGTAGTCGATCCGGGTCTGCGACCGCTTCTTGGGCAGATGCAGGACGGCGGTGACCATGATCAGTGCGATCGCGCCGAGCGGCAGGTTGATGTAGAAGCTCCAGCGCCAGCCGAGGTGGTCGGTGATGCTGCCGCCGACGAGCGGCCCGCCGATCATGGCGACGGCCATGACGCCGGCCATCATGCCCTGGTACTTGCCGCGCTCCCGCGGCGGGATCAGGTCGCCCATGATCGCCATGACGCCGACCATCAGCCCGCCCGCACCCAGGCCCTGGACGGCGCGGAAGCCGATCAGCTGCCCCATGTCCTGTGCCATGCCGGACAGCGCGGAGCCGATCAGGAAGAGCACGATGGACGTCAGGAAGACGCCCTTGCGCCCGTACATGTCGCCGAGCTTGCCCCAGATCGGTGTGGAGGCCGCCGTGGCGAGGGTGTAGGCGGTGACGACCCAGGACAGGTGGTCCATTCCGCCGAGTTCACCGACGATGGTCGGCATCGCGGTGCCGACGATCATGTTGTCCAGCATCGCGAGCAACATCGCGATCATCAGTGCGAAGAGCACCACCCGCACACTGGCGGGCTGCTTCTCCGGGGCCGCGCCCGGTTTTCCCTGGCCCGCCGCCGGTTTTTCCAGCACGGCCGATGCCTGTCCGTCCCCCGTCGGGGTCGCATGCTGCGACTTCCCCATCACTCACTCCTACTTACTTGCCGCCCGGCTAGTTCGCTACCGTGAGGAAGGTAGGCGAGCAACTAGCCGGGCGTCAAGTAAGTTTCTCTGGAGCCCCACGGGGCAGCCCTCTGACCAGTACCGACGACGCAGGAGAGAGCACCATGAGCACACAGGCGCGCAGGGGAAACACCCGCCAGCGCATCCAGGACGTCGCTCTGGAGCTGTTCTCCGAACGGGGCTACGAGAAGACCTCGCTACGGGAGATCGCCGAGAAGCTCGAGGTCACGAAGGCGGCGCTGTACTACCACTTCAAGACGAAGGAAGACATCGTCATCGGCCTGTTCCAGGACCTGGGCCGGCCCATCGACGAGCTGATCGCCTGGGCCGAGGGGCAGCCGCGGACGCTGGAGACCAAGCAGGAGCTGATCCGCCGCTACAGCGAGTCACTGCGCTCGGCGGAGCCCCTCTTCCGTTTCATGCAGGAGAACCAGGCCGCGGTGCGGGACCTGAGCATCGGCGAGCACTTCAGGTCGCGGATGCTGACCCTCTTCGGGCTGCTCAGGGAGCCCGAGTCGGAGCTGACGGATCAGGTGCGCTGCCTCACCGCGCTGTTCTCCATGCACGCGGGCATGTTCGCGATGCAGAATCTGAAGGGCGACCCCGAGGAGAAGCGCAAGGCCATCCTCGAGGTCGCCACTGAACTGGTCACGGCGGCAAACCCGCCGAACCGCCGGCCAGCCCGGCCGGATTCAGCTCAGACGGCGTCGCCGTGAGCCCGCAGGAATCCGGTCGGCTCGATGCCCGTCCCGTAGTCAGGACCGGTACGGACCTCGAAGTGCAGGTGGGGGCCGGTGGAGTTACCGGTGCTGCCGGACAGGCCGATGTTCTGGCCGGTGCCGACCTGCTGCCCGACGTTCACGTTGATCTGTGACAGGTGCGCGTACTGGGTGTAGACGCCGTTGGCGTGCTTGACCACGATGGCGTTGCCGTACGCCGGGCCGTCGCCGCCGCCGTAGGGGCCGGCCTTGACGACGGTGCCCTTGTGGACGGACTGGACCGGGGTACCGGTCGGCACGACGAAGTCCTGGCCACTGTGGTTGTGCGACCAGTGGCTGCCGGCCAGACCGAAGGTCGAGCCCAGGGTGTACTTCTCGACCGGCTTGACCCAGGCGTTGGCCTTCTTGGCCGCGTCCTTCTTGGCCTTGGCCGCGGCGGCCTTGGCGTCGGCGGCGGACTTGGCCTGCGCGTCGGCCTGGGCGGTCACGGTCGAACCGACACCCGAGGTGAGGTTCTGCAGACCCGCGTCGGCGGCGGTGGCAATACCGGCGCCCAGGGCGGCGGTAACGCCGACACCGGCGGCGACAACGGCGACGCGATTGCGCAGCGCGGACTTCTTGGCATTACGGAGAGCGGCGAACTTCGACATGCGGGTTTTTCCTCCAGTGAATTGATTGGTTTCCCGGCTGCGGACCGGGATCGCCATTCCTTGGTAACCCGCCTCCGCCGCCCCGCCAAGCGGCCTTTCTACTAACCCGGCCCGTACGGGATGCCGGGTGAGCGACGCCCTTGCGTGCCCCTCGCAGCTCCGTACGAAACCCCCGAAAACGGACATCTTGCAGTCCCGTGCGATCCGGCCGCACACCCCTTGAACAGGCCTTTTCACCATGGGCCGCACGGGGTGCACCTCGCCCCCGCCGCACGAGGGGCGCCACCCCCGACCGGGCCCCGGAAAACCCCCGTACCGCCGCGGCGCACATCCCCTAATTCTTTTAGTAGGGCCGGAATCGGCTGTGTGCCATGTCACCGATAATCAAGATCCAACGCCTTTCCGCACCCCTTTCGAGGGACGGATTCCGGGTCGCGGAGCCTCGCCGTGCGTGCAGTCCGGAGATTTGTGACCTGGCTTACCCGCCTTTTGTGGCATGGATTACCCGGCATTTGTGACGCGGGTTACCCGGGCTTTGTGACCCGGGTTACCCGAGTCCGCAAAATGTCCGAATTAACCGTGAATCGAGCCCGGAAATCCGTGACCGCCGCCACACCGCCGCACCGCCGCGCGTCCCGTGTGGCCCGCACGAACCTGGCCGGTCCGCACCCGACGCCCCGGCGGCCGCTCTAGCCTGGCCCGACGGCAGCATCGGCCACGGGGGAGGACGGACCAGAACATGGACCCGTCAGCAGTGGGTGTCCGGCTCGCCTCCGGCGCGGTCGCACCGCTGGTCAGGAAGCTCTTCGTCAAGGACGGGCCGGGCGCGGGCCTGGTGGCGAAGCCGGTACGGATCTCCGGGCTGGTCAGCTTCACGGGCGAACGGCGGACGCTGTCCGACCGGGACCTGCACAAGGTCGCGGCGGAGCTGGTGGCCCGAGCCGTACGGACCGCCGGGCCCGGCGAGCGCCCCGTGGGCGAGGACGAGGAGCGGGCGGTGGCCGAGGCCCTGGCCACCACGCTGCGCGGCCTGGGCAACCTCGACATGGACGACGTACAGGCCGTCCGCCTGGGCTCCACCGCGCTCGCCGAAAGCCTGGCGGCGGCGAGCCCGGACGCCGTCCGCGGCCTCTCCCGGGACGGCGAGCAGCTGCACGCCACCCTGCTCGGCATCGCCTGCCTGCACATCGTGCACTTCTTCACTCAGCGGTCGACGTTCGTCGCCCGCACCCTGGTCCAGCAGAGCCGCAGCCTGGACAGCCTGATCACGCTCATCGACGAGTTCCTCGAACGCCATCCGTCCCCACGGGCCGCGGACGCCGCGTTCGAGCGCCGCTATCTCGCGTACATCGCCCGCAAACACGGCCGGCTGACCATCTACGGCATCGATCTCACCCACTCCCCGGACCGCTGGCCGCTGGACGCGGCGTACATGAGTCTGGAGGCGACGGCACCCGCGACGCGCGAGGCCGCCGTCGGCCCCTTCGACGCGGAGACCGGCCCCCGGGGAGGGCCGCCGGCCCCGGCGCCCCTCCCCGCCGACCAGGCGCTGGCCGGCCGCGACCGGGTACTCCTGCGCGGCGTCGCCGGCTCCGGCAAGAGCACCCTCGTCCAGTGGCTGGCCGTCTCCTGCACCAAGGCCCCCGGTGAGACGGCCCTCCCCCACCTCTACGGGCGCATCCCGTTCGTCCTGCCGCTGCGCACCCTCGCCCGCGACGGTGCGCCGCTGCCCGCTCCCGGCCGCTTCCTGGCGGCCGTCGGCTGCCCCGTGTCCGGCGCGCAGCCCGAGGGCTGGGCGGACCGCGTCCTGGCCTCCGGGCGGGCGCTGCTGCTGGTCGACGGCCTGGACGAGATCCCCGAGCGGGAGCGCGAGGCCACCCGCCGCTGGCTGCGCGATCTGACCGACGCCTTCCCGGACAACCTGTGGCTGGTCACCTCCCGCCCCTCCGCGGTCCGCGACGACTGGCTCGCCGCGGACGGCTTCGGCGAGCTGACGCTGTCCGCCATGAGCCGCACCGAGGTCGCCGCGTTCATCGGCCGCTGGCACGCCGCGGCCCGCTGCGACGCCGACGACCCCGCGCACCTCGACGCCTATGAGCAGTCGCTGCTGGCCGCCGTGCACACCAAACAGGACCTCGCCCGGCTCGCCACCAACCCCCTCATGTGCGGCCTGATCTGCGCACTGCACCGGGACCGCCGCGGCTATCTGCCCACCGGCCGCAAGGAGTTGTACGACGCCGCCCTCGGCATGCTGCTCTCCCGCCGCGACCAGGAACGCGACATGGCCGCGCCCACCGGGATCGAGCTGAGCGACGAGCCGCAGATCCAGCTCCTGCAGCGGCTGGCCTACTGGCTGATCCGCAACGGGCGCAGCGAACTCGACCGGGAGCGCGCCGAACGCATTCTCGGCGAGGCGCTCCCGGCCGTGCCCGCCGCGGCCGAGCAGGGTGACGCGACGGCCATTTTCCGCCATCTGCTGCTGCGCAGCGGCCTGCTGCGCGAACCGGCCCCCGGCACCGTCGACTTCGTCCACCGCACCTTCCAGGACTACCTCGGCGCCAAGGCGGCCGTGGAGGACGGCGACTTCGGGCTGCTGGTGGCGCAGTCGGCGGACTCCCAGTGGGAGGACGTGATCCGGATGGCGGTGGCCCATGCGCGGCCGCGGGAGCGGGTGGAGCTCCTGCGAGGGCTGCTGGCACGCGGCCACGAGATCGCCGACCGCCCCACACGGCTGCGTGTCGACCTGCTCGCCATGGCCTGTCTGGAGCACGCGACGGAGGTCGATCCGCGAGTGCGGGATGAGGTGAACGAGCGGGCGCGGGGGATTCTGCCGCCGCGCAGCCGCGAGGAATCGACGCTGCTGGCCGAGGTGGGGCCGCTCGTACTGGAACTGCTGCCCGGGCCGGAGGGGCTGGCGGACGATGAGGCGCAGGAAGTGGTGGCGACTGCGGGGCTCATTGGGTCGGACGCGGGGCTGGAGGTGATGAAGCGTTTTCGGGATCACCCGGCAGTCGGAGCTCGCCACCAACTCGCCTCGTCATGGCCGCAATTCGATACCGAAGCGTATGCCCGGGAGGTTCTCCGGCATCTCGACGCCGACGTGACCCTCACCGCGAAATCCCTCGCCGAACTGCACGCGCTCCGGGCACTCGGTCGGCCGCGCGTCTCGGTGAGCGGCCCCTTCACGGCTGCCGAACTCCTCGGCGCGTTACCTCTCGACCGGATCGAAAGCCTGAACATCACGGAGAACCCGGAGATCGCCGATCTCGCTTTCCTCCGTGAGTTCCCCGCGCTGAAGTGGCTGACGCTCTGGGACTGCCCGGCGGTCGAAAGCGTTGCCCCGCTCGCGGACCTTCGCCTCCGCACTCTGGGCGTCTCCGGACCGCCCAAGAAGACCCTGCCGTTTCCGCACGGGCTGCATCGCCTGCGTCACCTCCACTCCCTGCTGCTCCACTGCACACTTCCGCCGCACGGCTTTGCAGTGCTCCCGGTGAATGCTCCCTTGCGCGTCATGGCCCTCACCCAGCCCGTTGGCGCCGAATTCGACGGGATCACCCGCTGGCCGCGGATGCAGAGCATCCAACTTCCTCGTCTCACCCATGACTTCGGCGCGGCCGAATGGCGTGCGCTGGCGTCACTGAGCGAACTGGAGAATTTCTCGTTCGGCCTGTCGGAAGAAGGCGTCCCCGTACACCTGCCGGCCGGCCTGCAGCTTCCGCAGGTGAAAACGCTCAGCATCCTCAACCCGGCGCGCCTTCCGGTATCCGAGCTGAGCCGGCTGCTGAGCGCGGCCGTCCCGGCCTTCCCAGGTGTCCGAAAACTCCAGCTCTACGGCGTCACCGCAGGCTCCATCGACCTGTCCTCCGCGTCACTCCTGCCAGAACTGCAGGAGGTCTATCTCTCCGGCGTCCGCCCGGACCCCGCCCACCCCCTCCCCCCACACATCAAACTCACCCGCTACCCCCGCCCCCGCACATAGGCTGGCCGAGAGCGCATCCCCCAACATTCCTCTTCAGCACCGCAGTTACGGGGAACCCATGGATCCCACGAACATCCTCGCCCGCCTCACCCCCCATGCCGTCGACCCGCTGATCCGCAGGCTCTTCGCCCCCGACGGGCCGGTCGCCGGGCCGGTCGACCGGCCCGTGCGGATCTCCCGCCTGCTCTCCTTCACCGGCGAGAAACCGACGCTCAGCGAACATGAGCTGCACGGCCTCGCCGCGTCCCTCGTCGAGCAGGCGTCGGCCGACCGCACGGACGCCGAGCACCAGGCCGTCGCCACCGCCCTGGCCCGCACCCTGAGCGCCCTCGCCGAGATCGAGATGGACGATCTCGATGCCGCGCGTCTCCTCCCGGCCGAGTTCGCCCGGCGGCTCTGCGCGACGGTGCCCGGGGTCACCCGGCCATTGACGCCCGACGGGGCCCGGCTGCACGGCCTGCTGCTGGACGTCGCCGCCCTGCACCTGCTGTTTCACTTCACCCGGCGGTCGCCCTTCGTCGCCCGGACGCTGGTCGAGCAGACCCGCACCCTCACCGAGCTGATCCACGGACCGGGCGCCGCCGCGGTCGTACCGCCACGCCGTATCCGTATCGACGGGGCCCCGGCCGCCAAGGGAGCCGCCGAGGCCACCGACGCCTTCCAGGACACCGCCGCCCCCTCCGCCGCACCGGACCCCGCCGTCCTCGACGCCGCCTTCGAGACCCGCTACGCCCACGACACCGCCGCCCTCCACAACCACCTGACGATCTTCGGGATCGATCTGACGCACTCCCCCGACAGCTGGCCGCTCGACGCCGCCTATCTGGGGCTGCAGGTCGAGCCCGGCTCCCAGGACGGCGAGGTCACTCCGGACGGTGCCGCGGGGCAGGACGATCCGCCCCTCCCGGCGGAGCAGGCGCTGTCCGGCCGTGGCAAGGTCCTGGTGCGCGGGGTGGCGGGTTCGGGCAAGACGACCCTGCTGCAGTGGCTGGCCGTCGCCGCCGCCCGGGACGAGCTGCCCGGGGCGCTGGCGGGGCTGCGCGGCCGGGTGCCGTTCCTGCTGCCCGTACGCCGCTTCGCCCGTGAGGGCCTGCCCTCCCCGGACACGTTCCTGAGCGCCGTCGGCCACCGGGACGCCGGGGCGGCGCCGGACGGCTGGACGGAGCGGGTGCTCGCGGCGGGGCGGGCGCTGCTGCTGATCGACGGGATCGACGAGGCCCCCGAGAGCGAGCGCGAACAGGTGCGCCGCAAACTGGGCGAGTGGACCGCGCGCTACCCGGACAACGTCTGGATCGTCACCTCCCGGCCGTCCGCGGTCCCCGGCAACTGGCTGGCCGGCGACGGGTTCAGCGAGCTGTCGCTGGCCCCGATGAGCCGCGAGGACGTGGCCGCGTTCATCCAGCGCTGGCACCGTGCCGCGGCCCAGCGGTGCCCGGCCGACCTCGACCGGCTCGGTCATTACGAACGCACCCTGCTCAATGCCGTACGGATCACCCGCGATCTGGGGCGGCTGGCGACCAATCCGCTGATGTGCGGGCTGCTGTGCGCCCTGCACCGCGACCGTCGGGGCTATCTGCCGCACGGCCGGAAGGAGCTGTACGACGCGGCGCTGTCGATGCTGCTGGAGCGCCGGGACCGGGAGCGGGCGATGGTGCCCACCGACGGGGTGGAGCTGACCCGGCAGCCCAAGGTCCAGCTGCTGCAGAAGCTGGCTCACTGGATGCTGGTCAACGGCCGTTCGGAGATGGACCAGGCGACCGCGGTCGACACCCTCGGCCGGCATCTGCCCGCGATACCGGACGCGGCCCGCCAGGGCGGTCCCGAGGAGGTGTTCCGGCATCTGCTCAACCGCACCGGGCTGCTGCGCGAGCCCACCCCCGGCACCGTCGACTTCGTCCACCGCACCTTCCAGGACTATCTCGCCGCCCGCGCGGCCGTGCAGCGGCACGATTTCGGGCTGCTCCTGGAGCATGCGCACCACGACGACTGGGAGGACGTCATCCGGATGGCCGTGGCGCTGGCCCGCCCCGATGAGTGCGCGGCGCTGCTGGACGGGCTGCTCGCCCCGCATCCCGGGGTGAAGGCGTCCGAGGCCCGGCACCGCAAGCTGCTCGCGGCGGCCTGTCTGGAGCACGCCACCGAGCTGGACCCGGCGGTACGGGCGCGGGTGCAGCGCTTCACCCGGGACATGGTGCGGCCCAATACCCCGGCCGCGGCGCGTGCGCTGGGCTGGATCGGGCCGATCGTGCTGGAGATGCTGCCCGACCCCGCCGAGGCATCCGATCACGAGGCCTATCTCCTCGCGATCACCGCCACCTCGATCGCCGACGACATGGCGATCGACTATCTGACGGGCCTGCGCGACCGGGCGCATCACGAGGTACGGGCGCAGCTCGCCGGGGCCTGGCGGCGCCATGACACGGCCCGCTACGCCCGCGAGATCATCGCCCATCTGGAACCGGCCGAGCTGTATTTCCCGGTCTCCGACCTGGAGGAGCTGCATACGCTGCGCCGGCTGGGCGGCCGTCCGCACCTGCGGATCGCGGGGCCTTTCACCCCGGATCAGCTGGTCGAGGGCATCGCCCCGGCCGAGGGGCTGACGCGGTTGTGGCTCGCGTACGACCTGGGCGTTTCGATGGAGTGGCTGTCGGCCTTTCCGAATCTGGACACCCTGCGGATCGGCCGTCGTATTCCGCCGGTGGGCGGTGTCCCCGAGGGCATTCGCGTCGTGCAGATGTAGCGGGCCCGGCGTTCGCCCGTATCTGCCGCACACCGCCTCCGCGGGAATGGCCGACAGGAATGACCGAAAATAGCCCTTGCCGAATAAGGCTCCGTATTTCCGCGCACCTGAAGAACGCGTCGGTAAAGCGCGGACTGCTTACGGAACGACACTGCCCCGGAACCGTACGAAACGATGCCGGGGCAGTGCTGCGCGTGGCGCTGGTGCCGGTCAGGCGTCCTTGCTGAGGTTCGGACCCGAACCACCGGCCGTGGACTCGATCGGCGGGGCGTCCGGCAGGGCCGCCTTCTCCTCACCGCGGAAGGTGAACTTGGCGGTCTCACCCTCGCCCTCGACGTCGACGACCACGATGTGGCCCGGACGCAGCTCGCTGAAGAGGATCTTCTCCGAGAGGGCGTCCTCGATCTCGCGCTGGATCGTGCGGCGCAGCGGACGGGCGCCGAGCACCGGGTCGTACCCGCGCTTGGCCAGCAGCGACTTGGCCTCGCCGCTGAGCTCGATGCCCATGTCGCGGTCCTTGAGCCGCTCGTCCACCTTGGCGATCATGAGGTCGACGATCTGGATGATGTCGTCCTCGGTCAGCTGGTGGAAGACGACGGTGTCGTCGACACGGTTGAGGAACTCGGGGCGGAAGTGCTGCTTGAGCTCTTCGTTGACCTTGTTCTTCATCCGCTCGTAGCTGGACTTGGTGTCGCCCTGGGCCGCGAAGCCCAGGTTGAAGCCCTTGGAGATGTCCCGGGTGCCGAGGTTGGTCGTCATGATGATGACCGTGTTCTTGAAGTCCACGACCCGGCCCTGGGAGTCGGTCAGGCGACCGTCCTCCAGGATCTGCAGCAGCGAGTTGAAGATGTCCGGGTGGGCCTTCTCGACCTCGTCGAAGAGCACGACGGAGAACGGCTTGCGGCGCACCTTCTCGGTGAGCTGGCCGCCCTCTTCGTAGCCGACGTAGCCGGGGGGCGAACCGAAGAGCCGGGAGACCGTGTGCTTCTCGCTGAACTCCGACATGTCGAGGGAGATCAGCGCGTCCTCGTCGCCGAAGAGGAACTCCGCCAGCGTCTTGGACAGCTCGGTCTTACCGACACCGGACGGGCCGGCGAAGATGAACGAGCCACCGGGACGCTTGGGGTCCTTCAGGCCGGCGCGGGTACGGCGGATGGCCTGGGAGAGCGCCTTGATGGCGTCCTTCTGGCCGATGACGCGCTTGTGCAGCTCGTCTTCCATCCGCAGCAGCCGGGAGGACTCCTCCTCGGTGAGCTTGAAGACCGGGATGCCGGTGGCCGTCGCCAGGACCTCGGCGATCAGCTCCTCGTCCACCTCGGCGACGACGTCCATGTCGCCGGCCTTCCACTCCTTCTCCCGCTTCGCCTTGGCGGCCAGGAGCTGCTTCTCCTTGTCGCGCAGGCCCGCGGCCATCTCGAAGTCCTGCGAGTCGATCGCGGACTCCTTCTCCCGGCGCACATCGGCGATCTTCTCGTCGAATTCGCGCAGGTCCGGCGGCGCGGTCATCCGGCGGATGCGCATCCGGGAGCCGGCCTCGTCGATCAGGTCGATCGCCTTGTCCGGCAGGAAGCGGTCCGAGATGTAGCGGTCGGCCAGGGTGGCGGCGGCGACCAGGGCGGAGTCCGTGATGGAGACGCGGTGGTGCGCCTCGTAGCGGTCCCGCAGGCCCTTGAGGATCTCGATGGTGTGCGGCAGCGACGGCTCGGCGACCTGGATCGGCTGGAAGCGGCGCTCCAGCGCGGCGTCCTTCTCCAGGTGCTTGCGGTACTCGTCGAGCGTCGTGGCACCGATGGTCTGCAGCTCACCTCGCGCCAGCATGGGCTTGAGGATGCTGGCGGCGTCGATCGCGCCCTCGGCGGCGCCCGCACCGACGAGGGTGTGGAGCTCGTCGATGAACAGGATGATGTCGCCGCGGGTGCGGATCTCCTTGAGGACCTTCTTCAGGCGCTCCTCGAAGTCACCGCGGTAGCGGGAGCCGGCGACCAGGGCACCGAGGTCGAGGGTGTAGAGGTGCTTGTCCTTGAGGGTCTCGGGCACCTCGCCCTTGACGATGGCCTGCGCCAGGCCCTCGACGACCGCCGTCTTGCCGACGCCGGGCTCGCCGATGAGGACCGGGTTGTTCTTGGTCCGGCGCGACAGCACCTGCATGACCCGCTCGATTTCCTTCTCGCGCCCGATGACGGGGTCGAGCTTGGTCTCGCGAGCGGCCTGCGTGAGGTTGCGGCCGAACTGGTCCAGGACGAGGGAGGTCGAGGGCGTGCCCTCGGCGGGGCCGCCGGCGGTGGCGGCTTCCTTGCCCTGGTAGCCGGAGAGCAGCTGGATGACCTGCTGCCGCACCCGGTTGAGATCGGCGCCCAGCTTCACCAGGACCTGGGCGGCGACGCCCTCGCCCTCGCGGATCAGGCCGAGCAGGATGTGCTCGGTGCCGATGTAGTTGTGGCCGAGCTGGAGGGCCTCGCGGAGCGACAGCTCCAGGACCTTCTTGGCACGGGGGGTGAAGGGGATGTGCCCGGACGGGGCCTGCTGGCCCTGCCCGATGATCTCCTCCACCTGCTGGCGGACCGCCTCGAGCGAAATCCCGAGGCTCTCCAGGGCCTTAGCGGCGACACCCTCACCCTCATGGATCAGGCCCAGGAGGATGTGCTCGGTGCCGATGTAGTTGTGGTTGAGCATCCGGGCTTCTTCCTGAGCCAGGACGACAACCCGCCGCGCGCGGTCGGTGAACCTCTCGAACATCGTTAATCGCTCCTCAGAGCGGTCAGGCAGTTAGGGGTCGGTCCCCTCCCTGTCCTTCCGCATGCTAGTCCCGCGGGGCGGGACAGCTCATTCCAACTGCCGACACCCGTCCGGATCACCCCCGCTCCTGCGAGGAAATTTACTGCCGAACAGCTGACATCTGCTCCAACTCGATGGTGCGAGACGATGTTCCCGCAGGCCAGGCATATACGCCCTCTGCCACTACGCCCGTGGCGAACGCGCCCGGTACCGACACGCCGTCCGCCGTCGGTCCACAGCCGGGGCGGAACGCCTCGGGCGCCGGTCACACCGCCTCTTCCCACTGAGACTGTCTTACCCGCTGCCACTGACACTCCATGCGGCGCGGGGCGCTTCCATCCGCTACGGGCGAACATCCGCACGCCCTCGCATGCCTCCCCGCGCCTCTTCCGTCAGCACGGCGAGTGCCGAGCCGTGTACCCAGCGTAACTTCCTGGGATGTGGGGAGTTGCACCGGGCATGGCCCGCGTGCTTCCGCGCCCCCGCAGCCCCCTCACCGCCGTTCGCCGGTGGTACGAGGAAGAGCTGGGCTGGCCGACCACCGGAACGGAGCCGGTGGAGCTGCCGACGGGTCTGCGCTTCGATGCCCTGGAGATGCCGGCCGACGCGGGAAGTGCCGTACTACGGCGATTGCCGCGGACCGGCCCGGTGGCGCTCCTTCGGGCCGGATGCGACGGGAATCACCAGGACGATCGGCCGAAATTGCTCATGCTCATCGCGGCCGGTGGTGCCGAGGAACTCCCGGGAATCCTGGAATGGCTGGAGTGGGGCGCGCTTGTCCCGGAACTCACGGCGCGTGGGACCGGAGACCGGATGCCCGCGCCGGCGTTCCCCCCTGCCGGGGCACCGTCATACGGATTCGGTTCCCGGGAGGCCGCGCGATGGGTGCGACCTCCCCGGCCCGGGTACGAGACCGAGAATTCCCTGCCCACCACGGGGTTCGGGGCGGGAAACGGGGACGACGGGGGCGTCCCCGGCCTCGTACGACTCGTGAGCGCGGCGGCAACGGAGTGCCACCGTGCCCGGTTGTTGCGTGCTCGTAATGCCCAATCGGACCGCGCGAAGGGCGATCAGCCGTTGGCCTTCTCAAATGCCTCACGAATGTCGGCGGGGACACGGCCACGGTCATTGACGTTGTAGCCGTTCTCCTTGGCCCAGGCACGGATCTTCGCGGTGTCCTGGCTGCCACCGGAAGCCGCACCACGCGCCTTGCCACGGCCCGAAGAAGCGCGGCCACCGGTACGGCGGCCCGCCTTCACGAAGTCGGCGAGCGAGTCGCGCAGCTTCTGGGCGTTGCTGTCAGAGAGGTCGATCTCGTAGGACTTGCCGTCGAGAGCGAACGTCACCGTCTCGTCCGCCTCGCCACCGTTGAGGTCATCGACAAGAAGAACCTGAACCTTCTGTGCCACCGGTTTCCCTTTCATCGAATGCGGATTACGACGGAAAGCAAACCGCTTTTCCGGGAAAAACACAAACCCTTGGGTAGGGTTCACTTGCCCACAGAGCGGGGAACGCATGCTTCCGTACCCATGAGATAGGGGAGCGATTCGGACATAGAACACTCATCACAGGTGCAGAAGCATCCGACTGTTACCCAGGGTGTTGGGCTTCACTCGTTCGAGGCCCAGGAACTCCGCAACGCCCTCGTCATAGGAACGCAGCAGCTCACTGTAGACATCACCGTCTACCGGCGCTTCGCCGATCTCCACGAAGCCGTGCTTGGTGAAGAAGTCGACTTCGAAGGTGAGACAGAAAATGCGCCGCACTCCGAGCCAGCTCGCGGTGCGCACCAGCTTGTCGAGGACTTGGTGGCCGACTCCGGACCCCTTGTGCCGCGGATCGACGGCCAGGGTGCGGACCTCCGCCAGGTCTTCCCACATGACGTGCAGCGCTCCGCAGCCGACGACCTCGGCGTCTTCGTCGCGCTCGGCCACCCAGAACTCCTGGATGTCCTCGTAAAGCGTGACGGTGGCTTTGTCGAGCAGGATCCCGTCGCGTGAGTAGGCGTCGATGAGGCGGCGTACGGCCGGTACATCGCTGGTCCTGGCCCGGCGGACGGTGAGGCCTTTTGAATGCGGGGGCATGCCGGGACGCTATCGCTCCTTGCCGGTGGCACTCGCCCCGGGTTCATCCCCTTCGGCGGGCCCGGCTTCATCGGCTCCTTCGGGTGCCGCTTGAGCCGTACGTTCTTCCGCGGGCGTGGTCTCTTCCGTCTCTTGTGCCGGTTGTTCCGGGTCTCCCGGTTCGTCGACCTGGACCATGCGTACGGCATCACGCAGGGCCTGTCGCTGTTCCGGCGACATCATGCCGAAGAAGGCGACAAGAGCGGCCGCGGGGTTGTCGCTGGCGGACCATGCCTCGTTCATCAGTGCTGCCGCGTAGGCGGCGCGGGTGGAGACCGCCTCATATCGATAGGCGCGGCCTTCCGCTTCGCGGCGCACCCAGCCCTTCTGGTGAAGGTTGTCCAATACGGTCATGACCGTGGTGTAGGCGATGGACCGTTCCTTCTGCAGGTCTTCCAGGACTTCTCGAACGGTGACCGGGCGGTTCCACTCCCAGACCCGCGTCATGACCGCGTCTTCCAGATCACCCAAGCGTCTCGGCACACAAGAACAATAGTGGGAGATGTCGCGAATGCCCGTTGATCTCGTTGCGTTTGTGCCGGAAAACGGCGTACGACCCGGGACGTCCATCCCGGGTCGTACGGTGCGTGCGGGCCGCCGGATGGGCGGCTGGCGGCTCAGGCGCCGTGTGCGGTGGGCTCCTGACCGGCGGATTCGGCGCGGGCCAGGGCGGCGTCCACGGCGGCGTCCTCCTTGGCCTTGTTGGCCCCGCCCTGGCTCTTGATGATCGTCACGATCAGAGCGGTGAAGGCCACGGCCATCACCACGGGCGGGAGCAGCGCTGCGACGTAATCCATGACGTATGGCCTCCTTCGGGGCGTGAGATACCAGAGTACGCAGCGCTCAGGCGGTGCGGCTCTCGGGGGGCGGGGCGGGCTTGCGGCGGGGCGGGAACACCTCGCCCGGTGTGGGGATGGGCCGGTCCCGCTGCGGGCCCTTGGGGCGGGGTGCCGGGGCGGGTGCCGGCTTGCGCTCCGGCTTCGGCTCCCGCTCGGGCTCCGGCTCCCGGCCGCCGCGGGTCGCGCAGCGGCCGCCGGGCAGCGCGCGCAGCCGGGTCCGTACGGACTGTTCGGCGAGCTGCTCGCAGTGGCGCAGCAGGGCCCTGCGGCGCTCGCACTCGGCCGTTGCGCCGGACCGCGGCAGCGAGCGCAGGGCGGCGAGATCGTCGGGGCCGGGGACATGGCCCGCCGCCAGTGCCTCCTTGAGCCGGGCGAGATAGCCGGGGGCCGAGCCGGGCAGGGCGGCGCGGTAGCGGGTGAGGTCGGCGAGGAGGAAGGCGCGCAGCCGGCCGCCTTCGCGGACCGCCTCGTCGACCGCCTCGGCCAGCCGGAGGTAATCCTGGATGTCCTGGGTCCACTCGGGACCGAGGGTGCCGAGCGGGACAGAGGGGGGCGTCGTCTGCAGGGCATGGGCGAGGGCGCGACGGAGCACACGCAACTCATCGGCGCTGAACGCCATGCCGCCGCGGGTTCCGTTTGGCATTGGCATATGGCGACTTTACGACCAATTCCGACAAAAGCCGCTTATTCGTGATCGGTGGCGCGGCAGCGAGCCGCGCCACCGGTCTTCCGGGGCGGGAATGGCTTCTGCGGACGGGACGGTGTTCCGCTACGAGCGGGCGATATTCCGCTCGTAGACCAGCCGCAGACCGATCAGGGTGAGCCACGGCTCGTGCTCGTCGATCTCCGAGGACTCACCGAGCACCATCGGCGCCAGCCCGCCGGTGGCGATCACGGTCACGTCGTCGGGGTCATCGGCCAGCTCCCGCGCCATGCGCTGCACCACGCCGTCGACCTGGCCCGCGAAGCCGTAGAGGATGCCGGACTGCATGGCCTCCACGGTGTTCTTGCCGATGACGCTGCGCGGCCGGGCCAGTTCGATCTTGCGGAGCTGGGCGCCCTTGACGCCCAGCGCGTCCACCGAGATCTCGATGCCCGGCGCGATCACGCCGCCGACGTACTCGCCGCGCGCGCTGACCGCGTCGAAGGTGGTGGCCGTACCGAAGTCGACAACCACCGCGGGTCCGCCGTAGAGCTCGACGGCCGCCAGGGCGTTGATGATCCGGTCGGCGCCGACCTCCTTGGGGTTGTCCATGAGGATCGGCACGCCCGTCTTGACGCCCGGCTCCACCAGGACGGCGGGCACGTCGCCGTAGTAGCGGCGGGTGACCTCGCGCAGCTCGTGCAGGACGGAGGGCACCGTGGAGCAGATGGCGATGCCCTCGATGCCGTCGCCCAGGTCGTCGCCGAGCAGCGGGTGCATGCCCATCAGGCCCTGGAGGAGGACGGCGAGCTCGTCGGCGGTGCGCCGGGCGTCGGTGGAGATCCGCCAGTGTTCGACGATCTCCTCGCCGTCGAAGAGCCCCAGGACGGTGTGGGTGTTGCCTACGTCGATCGTCAGGAGCATGGCGGTCAGCCGTCCTCACGGGTGTCGGCGGCCGCGCCCCCGTCGTCCTGGCCGTCGTCCTCGCGCAGGTCGAGGCCGATGTCGAGGATCGGGGAGGAGTGGGTGAGCGAGCCCACCGCGAGGTAGTCGACACCGGTCTCGGCGTAGGTGCGGGCGTTGTCGAGGGTCAGCCGGCCCGACGACTCCAGCATCGCCCGGCCGGCGACCAGGGCCACCGCCTCGCGGGTCTGCCCGGGGGTGAAGTTGTCCAGCAGGATCAGATCGGCCCCCTCGGCGAGGATCGGCGGGATCTGGTCGATGCGGTCGACCTCCACCTCGATCGGGACGCCGGGGAACTCGGTCCGTACGGCCGTGAACGCCGCGGCGACGCCGCCCGCCGCGACCACGTGGTTGTCCTTGATCAGCGCCGCGTCGGACAGCGACATCCGGTGGTTGACGCCGCCGCCGCAGCGCACCGCGAACTTCTCCATGGCGCGCAGGCCCGGCGTCGTCTTACGGGTGTCGCGGACCCTGGCCCCGGTGCCTTCGAGGACGTCCGCCCAGGCCCGGGTCGCGGTCGCGATGCCGGACAGCCGGCACAGCAGGTTCAGCGCGCTGCGCTCGGCGGTGAGCAGGTCACGGGTGCGGGTGGTGACGCTCAGCAGCCGGGTGCCGGCCGCGACCCGGTCGCCGTCCTCGACGTGCCGCTCGACCTCGAACTCCTCGGTGCAGACGAGGGACAGCACCGCCTCGGCGATCCGCAGCCCGGCGACCGTTCCGGCCTCGCGGGCCGTGAAGTCGGCGGTGGCGACCGCGTCTTCGGGGACGGTCGCCACGGTCGTGACGTCCACGCCCTGGTCGAGGTCCTCCTCCAGGGCGAGGTGTGCGACGGCCTCCACCTGGACGGGGTCGAGACCGCCGGCCACCAGGAGCGCGGCCAGGTCGGGGTCGAGACCGCAGGTCAGCGGGTCGATCTCGTAGGCGCTTCCGTCGTCGCCGCAGCCGCAGGCGTCGCCGCAGCCCCCGGTGGGGGCCCCGCCGGTGGGGGCGCCGATCTGGAGGAGGGGGAGGTCGTCGGGGGTGCTGCTCACGGGGTGCGCTCCGTATTCGGGGAGGTGGGGTGTGCGGTGCGGGCTGTCTTGGGCGGGCGGTGCGGTCGGGGCTACGGGGTGACCGTCGGCGGGAAGCCGGCGGTCTCCGTCATCCGGAGGGTCAACGCGCGGTCCGCGTCCAGGGTGATGCGGAAATGGCGGCGCCAGGAGACATCGTCCCGGTCCGGGTGGTCCTCGCGCCAATGGCAGCCGCGGGTCTCCGCCCGGCGCTGCGCCGCGGCGACCAGCACCCGTGCGACGCAGAGGAGGTTGGTGGCCTCCCAGGCGTCCACGCCGGGCTCGGGGGCCTTACGGTCGGCGGGTGCGGCGGCGGAGGCTGCGGAGGCTGCGGTGTCTCCGGTGGCGGGCACGGTTGCCGGTGCGTCACCTTCGGCCGGACGGGCCGCCACGGTCGCCTCCCGGTGGAGGCGGTCCAGTTCGGCGGCCGCACGGGCCAGGCTCTCCGCGCTGCGCAGCACACCGGCGCCGGCGGTCATGATCCGCTGCACGGCCGTACGGGTCTCCGGGGCGAGCAGCGGAAGGGCGGTGCGGGGCGCGTGCTGCGGGGCGGGGCCCTCGGGGAGCTGCGCGGCGCCGTCCGTAGTGCCGGGCGTGCCGCTCGCCGCGGTCTCCGGGGCGGGCGTCCCGGCGATGTCCGCGGCGATCCGCTCCGCGAAGACCAGGCCCTCCAGGAGGGAGTTGGAGGCGAGCCGGTTGGCGCCGTGCACGCCGGTGCAGGCGACCTCACCGCAGGCGTAGAGGCCGGGGACCGTCGTGCGCCCGCGCAGATCGGTGCGTACGCCGCCGGAGGCGTAGTGCGCGGCCGGGGCGACCGGTATCGGCTCGGTGACCGGGTCGATGCCGTGGCTGCGGCAGGCGGCGAGGATGGTCGGGAAACGGGTTTCCCACATCGGGGCACCGAAGTGCCGGCCGTCCAAATACATGTGATCGACGCCCTGTTCGAGCGCCTGGCGCAGGATCGCCTTGGCGACGATGTCGCGCGGCGCCAGCTCGGCGAGTTCGTGCTGCCCGGCCATGAAGCGGGTGCCGGCGGCGTCGACGAGGTGGGCGCCCTCGCCCCGTACGGCCTCGGAGATCAGCGGCTGCTGGCCCTCCGCTTCCGGCCCCAAATACAGGACGGTGGGGTGGAATTGGACGAACTCCAGGTCGGAGACCTCGGCGCCGGCGCGCAGCGCCAGGGCCACGCCGTCGCCGGTGGAGACCGCCGGGTTGGTGGTCGCGGAGAAGACCTGGCCCATGCCCCCGGTGGCGAGCACCACCGCCGGGGCGTGTACGGCGCCGACGCCGTCGTGCTGGCCCTCCCCCATGACGTGCAGGGTGACGCCGGCCGTCCGGCCGTCGGCGTCCGTGAGCAGGTCGAGGACCAGCGCGTTCTCGATGGTGCGCAGTCCGGCGGCGCGGACCGCGGCGACCAGCGCACGGGAGATCTCGGCCCCGGTGGCGTCGCCGCCGGCGTGCGCGATACGAGGGCGGTGGTGGCCGCCCTCGCGGGTGAGCGCTATCTCGTCGCTGTCCGGGGCGGTGTCGAAGCGGGCTCCGGTGCCGATCAGCCGGTGGACGGCGTCCGGGCCCTCGGTCACCAGGGCGCGGACGGCGGCCTCGTCGCAGAGTCCGGCGCCCGCCACGAGGGTGTCGGACAGATGCTGCTCCGGGGTGTCGCCGTCGCCGAGCGCCGCCGCGATCCCGCCCTGTGCCCAGCGCGTGGAGCCGTCGTCCAGACGGGCCTTGGTGACGACGACGGTCCGGCGGCCGGCCGCGGCGCAGCGCAGTGCGGCGGTCAGCCCGGCCACCCCGGAGCCCACCACGACGACGTCCGCGTCGATGGACCAGCCGGGGGCGGGGGCGGTCAGGCGTATGCCGGTGCCTGCTGCGGGGCCGGGGCCGGTGCCTGTTCCGGTGGCGGTCATCGGGTCGCTCCGAGGGGGCCTTGGGGGGTGGTGGGCGGTGTGGTGGCTGAGGTGGTGGGGGCGTCGGAAGCGGGGCCGTACGAGAGGGCGGTGTCCGAGGCGGCGGCATCCGAAGTGGCGGTGTCCGTGCCTGTGCCGCCCTGGTGGGCGGTGGCCGGTCCGGAGCGTCCGGCTCCGAAGACCAGGCGGATGTTGTCGATCAGCCGGGTGGTGCCGACCTTGGCGGCGACCGCGAGGATGGCCTCGCCCTCGTAGGTGTCCGGGATCTCGGTGAAGTCGGACGGGTCGACCAGCGCCAGGTAGTCGAGGAGCAGCGGCGGTTCCAGACGGGCGGCGTCCTCCAGCACCGCACGGGCCGCGGCGCGCGCCACGGACGGGCCGTGCCGGAGTCCCGCGGCGGCGTAGGCGACGGCGTGCGCGTCGGCGGCGGCCCGGTCCTCGCCGAGGGCGGCCAGCGCCGCGGCACGGTCCTGCGCCGGGTGGCCCGTGGAGGCGGCGCGGGCGCGCAGCGCCTCCTCGGCGGCGAGCCGGTCGCGGGCCGCGAACAGCGCCGCCGACAGCGCGAGCGCGGTGCGCCGCTCCGGGGCGGAGAGGTAGCGGTTGCGGCTGGAGAGGGCGAGCCCGTCCTCCTCGCGCACCGTGGGGACGCCGACGATCTCGACGGGGAAGTTGAGGTCGGCCGCCATCCGTGCGATGACGGCGAGCTGCTGGGCGTCCTTCTGCCCGTAGAAGGCGATGTCCGGCGCGGTCAGATGCAGCAGCTTGGCGACGACGGTCAGCACCCCGTCGAAGTGCCCGGGGCGGCTGGCGCCCTCCAGGAGGGTGCCCATGGGGCCCGCGGTGATCCGGATCTGCGGTTCTCCGCCCGGGTAGACCTCGTCGGCGGACGGGGCGAAGACGACGTCCGCGCCCGCGGCGGCGGCCAGCTCGGTGTCCGCCTCCAGGGTGCGCGGATAGCGGTCCAGGTCCTCGCCCGCCCCGAACTGCAGCGGATTGACGAAGACCGTGACGACGACCTGGCCCTGCGGTCCGGCGCGGTGGCGGGCGGCGCGGATCAGGGTGGCGTGGCCCTCGTGCAGCGCGCCCATGGTCATGACGACGGCGCGGACCCCGGCGCCGCGGGGCAGATCGCGGAGGTCAGCGGCGGTGTGGAGGAGGTGCACGGGCCGGGCGGGGCGAACGGGCTGGGTGGGGCGGCTCTCGGCCATCGCGTCCATGGGCTGGTCCGGCTCCTGGTTCACGGGCACGTCCGGTGCCGCGGCGGGGTCCGGGTGGGGGCCCGGTCCGGGGGGCGGGCTCAGGGGCGAGGCGGTCATCGGTCGCCTCCCTCGGGGCCGTGGCCGGGGGCGTCGGGGCCGTGGCCGGGGGCCTCGGGGGCACCGCCCGGGGTGGTGCCGGGGCCGTCTCCGGAGTCGGCGAGCACGTCGAGCAGGTCCTCGGCCAGTTCCGGCTTCAGCAGACCGTGGGCCAGCGCCCGGTCCGCCGTCGTACGGGCCATGGCGCGGTACCCGGCGACACTCTGGGGCGCGTGCCGGCGCAGCTCGGCGAGATGGGCGGCGACGGTACCGGCGTCGCCCCGTGCGACCGGGCCGGTCAGCGCCGCGTCACCGGACCGGAGGGCGTTGTCGAGGGCGGCGCCGAGCAGCGGTCCCAGCATCCGGTCCGGGGCCTGCACCCCCGCGTCGTGCAGCAGCTCCATCGCCTGGGCGACGAGCGTGACCAGGTGGTTCGCGCCGATGGCGAGCGCCGCGTGGTAGAGCGGACGGGCGGATTCCGCGATCCACTCGGGCTCTCCGCCCATCTCGATGACCAGTGCCTCGGCGGCCATCCGCAGCTCGTCCGGCGAGGTCACCCCGAACGAGCAGCCGGCCAGCCGCTGGACGTCCACGGAGGTGCCGGTGAACGTCATGGCCGGGTGCAGGGCGAGCGGCAGGGCGCCGGCGCGGGTGGCCGGGTCCAGGACCGCCGTGCCGTACCGCCCCGAGGTGTGCACCAGCAGCTGGCCGGGCCGTACGGCACCGGTCTCGGCGAGGCCGCTCACCAGGCCGGCCAGGGCGTCGTCCGGAACGGTCAGCAGGACCAGGTCGGCGCGGGCGAGCACCTCGGCCGGGGGGACCAGCGGAACGTCGGGCAGCAGCTGGGCGGCGCGGCGTACGGAGGCGTCGGACACGCCGGACACGGCGACCGGGCGATGCCCCGCGAGCTGCAGCGCGGCGGCCAGGGCGGGCCCGACACGGCCCGCGCCGACGACCCCGACGGTCAGCCGGGCGGGTCGGTCCTGGGCCTCGAGGGGTGGGATTGCATTCACGCGGCGATGGCCTTCCGTTCCAGTCCGCGGGGGGTACCGGACGATTCCTCGCCATGCTACGCGAGTGTTTCCGGTGGCTTTCAGAGCTGTACGGAAGGTGAGACCGGGGTCTCCCGAGAGTTATCCACAGGGGTCGCGGAGCCGCGCGGCGCTGCGCGACGATCGGTGCGACGGCACGCGGAGAGCGTGCGCCAGGCCGGATCAGGGGGAGGAGACGGATGCGGGAAGCGGACGCACGGGAAGCGGGTGCAGGCGGGGCGGACGGCGCGTCGGGCGGGGCGGCGCGGGCCGTCGGCCAGGAGCGGAGGCACGCGGCGTTCCGCGCCGCACGGCGGGTGCTGCCGGACGGTGTCCGGCGGGATACGGTCCGCGAGCGGCTGGACCGTCTGGTCGCCGAGGCGCCGGACGCCTACGACCTGGACACCCCGGCCGATGTCTACGGCAACGACGACGGCGTCATCGGCGAGCTGGAGCGCCGGACCGCCGGCGCTCTGGGCGCCGAGGCCGCCGTCTTCTTCCCGACCGGCACGATGGCCCAGCAGGTGGCGCTGCGCTGCTGGGCGGGGCGTACGGGCAGCGCGACGGTCGCCGGCCATCCGCTGTCACATCTGGAAGTCCATGAGGGCGATGCCTTCGCGGTGGTCAGCGGGCTGCGCATGGTGCATCCGACGAACGCACCGCGGCCACCGACCGCCGAGGAGATATACGACCTCCCGGAGCCGTTCGGGACCCTCGCCCTCGAACTCCCGCTGCGGGACGCCGGGTTCGTGCTGCCGTCGTGGGACGAGCTGACCGCGACCGTGGGGGCGGCGCGGGACCGGGAGGCGGTGGTGCACTTCGACGGTGCGCGCCTGTGGGAGTGCGGCCCGCACTTCGGCCGCCCGCTCCCGGAGATCGCGGCCCTCGCGGACAGCGTGTACGTCTCCTACTACAAGTCGCTCGGCGGCATAGCGGGCGCCGCGCTCGCGGGCAGCGAGGACTTCGTCGAGGAGGCACGGGTCTGGCGGCACCGGTACGGCGGCCGGCTGTTCCAGCAGTGGCCGGCCGCGCTGGCCGCCCTGGCCGGGCTGGACCGAGAGCTGCCACGGCTGCCGGAGTACGTGGCCCACGCGAAGGTGGTGGCCCACGCGCTCGGCGAGGGCCTGGCCGGGGCCGGTGTGCCGTGGTTCCGGGTGCACCCCGCGGTGCCGCACACCCACCAGTTCCAGGTGTGGCTGCCGCAACCGCCCGCGCTGCTGAACGAGGCCGTCGTGCGCCAGGCGGTTGAAGCCGGGACGGTGCTGTTCGGGGGCTGGCGCGAGCCGGGTCCGGGCGGCCCGCCCGGGGTGGCACTGACAGAGGTCATGGCGGGCGCGGCGGCCCTGGGCTGGACGGCCGCGGACATCCGGTCGGCGGCCGGGGAGTTCATGGACTTCGTGAGACGTGTGGGAGGCGGTGCGGGAGGGCGTGGCAAAGGTGTGGGGTGATGCGGCAGGACATGAGGGCGTGCCGGAGGTGACGCGGGCGGGTGTGGCGGGGCATGTGGAACGTCATGCGGCAGGACGCGGCGAGGCACATGGAACGTGATGCGGGGAGGACGTGGCGAGGCCTGAGGTGAGTCGTCAGGGCCGGAGGACGGCCCCGCGGGCCTCGCCTGTCCCCCGGCGCCGGAAGGCCGTGCCCACCGAGCGCACGACGCGGCGGATACGGGCCGGCAGGCGGTCGGCGGGGGCCCTGACGACGGCGCGGAAGCGGAACCACCGGCGGATCTCGCGGGCGGTGGCGACGGTGTGGGTGCCCGGGGCTGGCGGTGCGGCTTCGCCTCGCCGGGCGGCGCGGTAGAGGTCGAGGAGGTGTTGCTGACCGGCGTTCATGTCCCTCACTGTGCGGTGGTGCGGCCGCTCCCCGCCCGTTGATTGACGGGACCCGTCAATCAACGTCCGCGCAGGTCGGGGCCTCGCGCATGATGGGCGCATGGCCAACGTCATCGACATCACCGGGCTGCCGCCGGAGCGCCTCGTCTTCGCCCCGTCGCCCTTGGCGGAGCTGGGTGCCGCGCTGCACGCGCTGTCCGAGCCGGGGCACCACCCGGGGCTGCACGGCTGGGTCACCGCCACCAACGCGGCGCTGAAGGCCGACCTCGCCGACCGGCTGTGCGAGGCGGACTTCCTGTGGCGGTCCTCCCGTTCGGACATCCTGCTGCCGACCCGTCCGGGGGCGACGCTGGCCGAGGACCTGGACGAGCTGGACCGGATCGACGACGAGCGGTTCGTGGCCGCCGCGTTCGAGATCACCTGCTCGGCGCGGTACAGCACACCCACCCCGTCGCCCCTGGTCGACGCGGAGGAGCGGGCGCGGGTACGGGAGATGGCCGCCGCGCGCGGCCCGCGGCAGGCAGCCTTCACCGACCGGATGCTCACCGACCCGGACGGCCTGCGGGTGTGGCTGCGCCGCCTGTTCGAGGACTGCGAGGAGGCGTTCTTCGGGGACATCTGGCGCCGGGTGGGCATCCAGCTGGCGGCCGATGCCCGGCACAAGACCGAGCTGCTGCGCCGGAAGGGCCTGGCCGAAACGCTGTCCGCGACCTCGCAGGCGCTGTCCCTGGACGAGGGGCAGAACGGCAGCGGCGGCACCGGCACCCGCATCCTCCTCGACAAGCTCGCCCAGGGACGTACGACGGCGTTCGCGGACCCCGCGGATCCGGGGGTCACCTTCCTGCCGACGTCGTTCGGCTGGCCACATCTGGTGTTCAGCCATGCCCCGGGCTGGCGCCCGGTGCTCCAGTACCCGGTCACCGGGCAGGAGTTGCCGGCGCCGGCCGCGCTGGAGCTCGTCCAGCAGCGGCTGGAGGCGCTGGGCCACCCGATGCGGATGCAGCTGTGCCGGACGCTGTCGCGGGGGCCGCACACGACGGGCGAGCTGGCGGCCGCGTTCGGCATCACCGCGCCGGAGGTGTCCCGGCACGTCGCGACGCTGAAGAAGGCCGGGCTGATCCGGACGCGGCGCCGTGGACGTTATGTCCTGCACCAGCTGGACCTCCAGGTGGTGGCCCGGCTGGGCAGCGACTTCCTCGAAGGTGTGCTGCGTTGAGGAAGCGCGACGTGGGGGACGCTCAGGCCCGTCCCGCCTAAGCCCCCGTCCCCCCGGCCCGCACCAGCCCCGTCTCGTACGCCAGCACCACGGCCTGGACGCGGTCGCGGAGGCTCAGCTTGGTGAGGATGCGGCCCACATGGGTCTTGACGGTGGCCTCGGAGAGCACCAGCCGCGCCGCGATCTCGCCGTTCGACAGGCCCTGCGCGACCAGCAGCAGCACCTCCCGCTCGCGCTCCGTCAGCCGGTCCAGCTCGGGCCGGGACGGGCCGGAGGTGGTGGGCAGCATCGGCGTGAAACGGTCCAGGAGCCGGCGGGTGGTGGACGGTGCGACGACCGCGTCGCCGCTCTCCACCGCCCGGATCGCGGCGAGGAGTTCGCTCGGCGGGACGTCCTTGAGCATGAAGCCGCTGGCCCCGGCCTTCAGCGCGGAGAAGGCGTACTCGTCCAGGTCGAAGGTGGTCAGGATGAGCACCTTCGGCGCGCCCTCCTTCTGCCCGCCCTCGCAGATCCGGCGGGTGGCCTCCACCCCGTCCAGCTGCGGCATCCGGACGTCCATGAGGATCACGTCGACCTGGGTGCCGCGCAGCACCTCCAGGGCCTCCGCGCCGTTCCCGGCCTCCGCGACGACCTCCATGTCGGGCTGCGCGGCCAGCACCATCCGGAAACCGGTGCGCAGCAGCACCTGGTCGTCGACGAGCATCACACGGATGGTCATTGGCAGGGGTCCCTTCGGGCAGGAATGGGGCTGAGCGTACGGGGTGCAGCGCCGGTGGTGCGTGTCCCGTTCCTAGGACGCCGTCAGGTCCGGGCCGGTTGGCGTCCTCACCGGGCCGGTTTGAGCGGGAGTACGGCGCTGACCCGGAATCCGCCGCCGGGCCGCGGCCCGGCGGTCAGGGTGCCGCCGACCATGCCGACCCGCTCGCGCATGCCGATGAGGCCGTGGCCGAGACCGTCCGACCCGCCCTCCTCGTAGAGCTCGCGCTGCGCGCCGCGGCCATCGTCCTCGACCAGCAGATCGAGGTCGTCGTCCCGGTAGGCGAGCCGGACGGTCGCGCCGACATGGGGGCCGCCGTGTTTGCGGGTGTTGGTCAGTGCTTCCTGGACGATGCGGTACACGGTCAGTGCGACGCTGCTGGGCAGCTCACGGGGTTCGCCCACGGTCCGGAAGTCGACCGGCAGCCCCGTGCTGCGGACCTGGTCCATGAGCTCGGCGAGCTGCTCGATGCCCGGCTGGGGCACGTATTCGCCGCTCTCGGGCTGCTCGCCGGTACGGAGCACGCCCAGCAGCCGGCGCATCTCGGCCAGCGCCTGGCGCCCGGTGCCGGAGATCGTCTCCAGGGCCTGCCGGGTCTGTTCGGGCGCGGCGTCGAGCACATAGGCGGCGCCGTCGGCCTGGACGACCATCACCGAGACGTTGTGGGCGACGACATCGTGCAGTTCGCGGGCGATACGGGCGCGTTCGGCCGCGACCGCTATCCGGGACTGGGCCTCGCGCTCCTTCTCCAGCCGGGCGGCCCGCTCCTCCAGCTGTGCCCAGTAGGCGCGCCGGGTGCGCATGGAGTCGCCGAGCACCCAGGCCAGGACGAAGGGCACGGTGAGCAGCACGGTGACGAACAGGCTCTCCCCCGGCCCCCGCCCGCCGACGCCCTCGCGCCAGAAGGAGAGGGCGGGTCCGAAGACGGCGCCGGCGAGGGCGCAGCGGGAGGCCCAGCGGGGGACGGCGGGCGCGGACGCCACGGTGTAGGTGATCACGAACATCGCGGCGTCGCCGGGGTTGGTCCCGAGGCCGACGATCAGCTGGCCGATGCCGATGGCGGCCGTCAGCAGCAGCATCTTCACGGGTGCCTTGCGGCGCAGCGCGACGACGAGGCACAGGCCGGCCGAGAAGACCGCGGCGGCCACCTGCGCGAGGCCGTGCGTCTGAAAGGCGACCCACAGGCTGGAGAACCCGAAGAGGAGGACGGCCCAGAAGGCGTCCACCCCTGTCGGGTGCCTGCGGAGGAAGTCGTAGAGACGCTGCACGTAACCCAGCGTAGGCACCATGAATACATGTACGAGTCAACCGAGCGAGCGATCCTGTCAGCCGGGCCTACTCCCCAAGGTGGAGACCCTCTGCTCCCCCTGTGCCGGACCTCTGGAGGACCGGCACCCCGTGCCGTCCGTACGGGCCGGTGCGCGCCCGTACCGTGGGGCAGATGACGAACGAGTGGTGCGGGTGGCGCGAGGCCACGGAGCGGGCGCTGTACGGCCCGGAGAACGGCTTCTACACCCGGCCCGGCGGCCCCGGCCCGGCCGGCCACTTCCGTACCTCCGTGCACGTCTCACCGCTGTATGCGGGGGCCGTCGCCGGTCTCCTGTGCCGGGTCGACGCCGCGCTCGGCCATCCGGACGAGCTGGCACTGGTCGATGTGGGCGCGGGGCGCGGCGAGCTGCTCACTGGCGTGCTGGCCGTGCTGCCCGCGGAGGTGTCCGCGCGGCTGCGCCCGTATGCGGTCGAGCGCGCCGCGCGCCCCCAGGGGCTCGACCCGCGGATCGACTGGCGGGGCGAGCTGCCCGCGCCGGCTTCGGTCACCGGCCTGCTGTTCGCGAACGAATGGCTCGACAACGTGCCGGTCGAGGTCGTCGAGACGGACGGGGACGGGGTGCCGCGCCGGGTGCTGGTCCGCGGCGACGGCACGGAGCGCCTGGGCGAGCCGGTGACCGGCGCGGACGCGGAGTGGCTCGACCGCTGGTGGGCACCGCCGCTGGCCCCCGCCGCCACCGGAGGCGCCGCCCCGGGACTGCGCGCCGAAATCGGCCGCCCCCGGGACGAGGCCTGGGCCCAGGCGGTCCGTACGCTGCGCGCCGGTCTGGCCGTCGCCGCCGACTACGCGCACCAACGGGGCGACCGTCCGCTGTTCGGCACGCTCACCGGCTTCCGCGACGGCCGCGAGGTGCCGCCCGTACCGGACGGCAGCTGCGACATCACGGCCCATGTGGCGCTCGACGCCTGCGCCGGGCCGTCGGCCGAGCTGCTGACCCAGCGGGCGGCGCTGCACGCCCTGGGGGTGGACGGCCGGCGCCCGCCGCTGGCCATGGCCGCCACCGACCCGTCCGGGTACGTACGGGCCCTCTCGGCGGCGGGGGCGGCGGCGGAGCTGACGGACCCGGCGGGCCTGGGCGGTTTCGGCTGGCTGCTGGAGCCGGTGGGCGGGGCGTGCGCGGGGCTGCTCAAGGAGTGGGACGCCTGAGGGCCAGGGCCCCTGGCCGGAGGGCGGGCTGCGAGACTGTTCCCATGACGGAGACGACGGTCGGCATCGGCGGCGCGGCGGAGAGCACCGACATGGTGCTGAACATCGGCCCGCAGCACCCCTCGACGCACGGCGTGCTGCGACTGCGCCTCGTCCTGGACGGCGAGCGCATCCAGCACGCCGAGCCGGTGATCGGCTATATGCACCGCGGCGCCGAGAAGCTCTTCGAGGCGCGCGACTACCGCCAGATCATCATGCTCGCCAACCGGCACGACTGGCTGTCGGCGTTCTCCAACGAGCTGGGCGTGGTCATGGCCGTGGAGCGGATGCTGGGCATGGAGGTGCCCGAGCGTGCCGTCTGGACGCGGACCCTGCTCGCCGAGCTGAACCGGGTGCTGAACCATCTGATGTTCCTCGGCTCGTACCCCCTGGAGCTCGGCGGGATCACGCCCGTCTTCCACGCCTTCCGGGAGCGGGAGGAACTCCAGACCGTCATGGAGGAGATCTCCGGCGGCCGGATGCACTACATGTTCAACCGCGTCGGCGGCCTCAAGGAGGACCTGCCGGCCGGCTGGCTCGGCCGGGCCCGGCAGGCCGTTGCCGATGTGCGCTCCCGGATGGACGTCTACGACAACCTGGTCCTGGGCAACGAGATCTTCCGCGGCCGTACCCGCGGCGTCGGGGTCCTCGCGCCGGAGACGGTGCACGCGTACGGCGTCTCCGGGCCGATCGCCCGCGCCTCCGGTGTCGACTTCGACCTGCGGCGCGACGAGCCGTATCTGGCGTACGGGGAGCTGCAGTCCACGCTCGACGTCATCACCCGCGAGGAAGGCGACTGCCTGGCCCGCTTCGAATGCCTGCTGGCGCAGAGCCACAACGCGCTCGATCTGGCCGACGCCTGCCTGGACCGGCTCGCGGAGCTGCCGCCGGGCCCGATCAACCAGCGGCTCCCCAAGGTCCTGAAGGCTCCCGAGGGCGCGACGTACGCCTGGACCGAGAACCCCCTCGGCATCAACGGCTACTACCTCGTCTCCAAGGGCGACAAGACCCCCTACCGCCTCAAGCTGCGCTCGGCGTCGTTCAACAACATCCAGGCACTGGTGGAACTGCTGCCGGGCACGCTGGTCGCCGACATGGTCGCGATCCTCGGCTCGCTGTTCTTCGTGGTGGGGGACATCGACAAGTAGGCGGCGCGCACCGCCCCCGAACGCCGTCCGGCCCCGGAGCTCAGGGAAGCTCCGGGGCCGGGTGTCTGACGGTCGGTCAGGAGATGGCGGTGTGCAGGGCGCCGAGGTCGAGTTGTTCGGTCTCGTCGTGGGCGGTCAGGTCGATGACCTCGCCGCTGCCGGTGGTCGTTTCCCCTTCGGTCTGCTCGGGCCGCTCCGACTTCCCGGACCGCTCCGCCTGTTGGGCGTCCGCCTCGGCGGCGTCCGCGGGCTGCGTACGGGCCGACTGTTCGGCGACGGCCTCGTCCCCGACGACGTCCGCCAGGTCCTCCTCCATCGGCCCGGTCAGCTGCCGGGGGCCGGCGGCGGTCTCGTTGCCGAAGAAGTCGAAGCCGCCCGTGGCACGCGACGCGGCGGGGCGGGACGGGGTGACGGCGGTGGCGGTGGCCGGCACCGGGCGGAGCGTCGGTCCGGTGGCGCTGTCCGGACGGGCCGGGCCGGTACCTCCCGTGGGCTCCGCGGCTGCCGCCGGTGCCTTCCCCCGGCCCTTGTCACCGTCCCGGGCGCCCTGGGCGTCGCGGGGGGCGGGCGGTCCGGACGGCTTGGCTCCGTCGGCCCCGGCCCCGGCCGTCGACGTCCGCGCGACCTGCTGGGCGGCGCGCTGCCGGGCGGCGTTACGGGCCAGCCGGCGCAGCGCCTGGTCGGCCTGCGCGAAGGTGGCGGGCTCGCGGCGGTCCGGCACGGAGGGCTCCGCCGCGCGGGCGGTTCCCTTCTGCGCGGACGAAGTCGAGAGCCTCAGCGGGGAGTTGCCGGTGCCCGGGAGGTCGGCGGCGGGCAGCGCCTTGGCCGGGGCGGCCTCGATGGCGAGCAGCCGGCGGCCTTCCAGGGCGCTGGCCCGTTCGGTCTCGGCGGTGGCGTACCGGCGGAGCAGCGCGGCATGTTCGCTGCGCAGCCGGGCCAACTCGGCGCGCTTGGCGCGGAGTTTGGTCTCCAGGCCGGCCCGCATCTCGCGGGCTTCCTCGACGTCCGTTTCGAGTTCGGCGATCCGCTCCTCGGTGCGCCACTCGTCGCGCACCCGGGCGCGGGTGAGTTCGGCGACCTGTCGGCCGGCGTTTCGGTCCCAGGTCCGCAGAAGGACGGCGCCGGTCAGTGCGGCGGCCGCGGCGCCCGCGGCGAGCACCCGTTGCACCAGATCGTCGCCGACAAACCACGCGCCCGCGGCGCAGGCGAGTGACGCACCGGCGACCGCGGAGGGAGGAAGCAGCCGGTGGAGGGGTGGTGATTGGCGGTGGCGTCCTCGTGGCATGGCCAGAAACTTACCGTGCGTGCGGGACTTATGGGGCCGTGCACACCGATCCGTTTCCCGCTGGTTACTTCTCGACCATGCCCTTGGCCCCTTATAGGCCAATGCCCCGGGGAACGGCCCCGTGCTGCCGATGCCGTACGTCTTGTCCGGGACCGGCCCGGCATGGCCCCGGACGTGCGTTCCGCGCCCGCGGCGGGTTCGCCCTTCCGTCCCGAATTCGACCCTGCCTTCCGCGGGCCGGCGCCCTCCGCGCGCGCCGGGTCAGGCCCGTCGCGGCGTCACCGCGCCGCGTCCACCCCGCCGTTCCCGTCGCCGTCCTCGGGCAGCTTGCACACCCGCTCCAGGAAGATGGCCGCGGCGACCACCGCCGCTCCGGCGACCACCGACAGCCCGGTGTAGATCGCCTGGTCCCGGCGCGGGGCGGTCTCCAGCCCGGCGGTCAGCAGAAAGACGCCGACACCGCCGTACAGCCCGGCGACCAGCGCCGCCACCAGCGCGCTGGCCTGGCCGAAGATCACCGCTCGGGCGGCCACCAGCGGTTCGACGCCCTTGGCGCCCGGCCGCCGCTCGCGCTGGGCCCGCAGCCGCGACCGGAAGGAGAACGCGGTGGCCGCGAGCACCGCGGCGATCAGTGCCAGCACGACCGGGGCGGCAACCGGAACGCTGGGCAGACTGCCGAACGAGTCCCACAGCCGGGCGCCGCCCCAGGCCAGCACCCCGGCCGCCAGGAACAGCCCGACCAGCACCTTGATGTGTAGCTGCTTCACCGAGCGATCGCCCCTCGCGCCGTCATGACCTTCTCTGCCGTCACGGCCGTCCTGTCCTCGTCGCCGCCGTCGTCGGGCCGCCGTGTCCGTTCCGTACGGATGCCTGCCGCACGGAGCCGGCCCGCAACCCTAACGACTACTCCGGCAGCCGCAGTTCCAGGTCCGCCCGCGGTTCCACCCCGTCGCGGCCGACCGCGGACAGCAGGTCGGCCACCCCGCCGCGCCCGGGGACCACGGCCTCCGGGTCGATGTCGTACCACGGCACCAGCACGAACGCCCGCTCATGGGCGCGCGGGTGCGGCAGCGTCAGCCGCGGGTCGTCGGAGACCACGTCCTGGTAGGCCAGGATGTCGACGTCGATCGTGCGCGGGCCCCAGCGCTCGTCGCGGACCCGCTCGAAGGCCTCCTCGATCGCCTGTCCGCGCTCCAGGAGGGATTCCGGCGGCAGCGTCGTCTTGATCAGCACGACGGCGTTGAAGTACGACGGCTGGGAGCCGGGGTCGACGCCCCACGGCACGGTCTCGTAGACCGGGGAGACCGCCTTGACCCGCAGGCCCGGGGTGTCCTCCAGCGCGTCGACGGCGCCCTGGAGGGTCTCCAGGCGGTTGCCGAGGTTGCTGCCGAGGGAGATCACGGCGCGTTTGGGGTTCGAGAGCGTCACATCGGCGGCGTCCACCTGCTCCACCACGGAGGCGGGCACCGGCTGCACGGTCGGGTCACCCAGGCCGGGGCGCACGGGCGCGGCGCCGGCGGGGGTGGTGGTCGGCTGGCGGGTGTGCTTCATACTCGGCTCCGAGTGATGGTGATGGTCACGTCGTCGAAGGGGACGGTGATCGGCGCTTCCGGCTTGTGCACCACCACCTCCACCTCCTGCACGCCCTCGTGCTTGAGGCACTGGTCGGCGATGCGCTCGGCCAGGGTCTCGATGAGGTCGACCGGATCGCCCTCGACGACGGCCACCACCTCCTCGGCCACGACGCCGTAGTGCACGGTCTTCGCGAGATCGTCACCGGCCGCCGCCTGACGGGTGTCCAGGCCGAGCACCACATCGACGACGAAGGTCTGCCCCTCCTCGCGCTCCCGGGGAAACACCCCGTGGTGGCCCCGGGCCTTCAGCCCGCGCAGCGCGACACGATCCACGCGAATCACTCCCACTGGTCCACGGCACCTCTGGCGCCACTGTTCGTCGGATTCCGGGCCGCCGCCGGAGCGATCCGGCAACACACCCCGCCGTCGAATCTACCTTCGAGTGCCGACAGTCCTCGCCCACGGGGGCTATGGACAAGACCCCGTCCGGCTGCTAGATGCTGCCCCGCGAGGCAGCGGCCAGCGGGCCGGGAGATCGTCCGCGCGGCCCTCTTACCCCCCTGCTCACGCCCCACCCCTACCCGGGCCGCACTTGGCTCGAACGGGTGCGCCCTCGCCCGTATGGCTGACGTCCGCCCCTGACGGCGGTGCGGGCCGGCGCCCCGGACGCAAGGGCGTCCGGCATGGCAAGGCTCACACGCCGCCCGCGGCCGGAGCCGCCCGTCCCGGCACCCGCGCTCCCGGACGGGCTCAGAGGGCCTCCTCGCCGCCCTCGCCGGCTCCCCCGTTCTCGTCGTCCTCGTCCTCGTCGTCGCGGTCCGCCAGCACCGGCGAGCCGTGGTGCGACCACACCCGCCAGCCGTCGTCCGTGCGCCGGAAGACATTGGTCGCCACGACCAGCTGGCCGATCAGCGGCCCCACCGAGCCGTCGTCCTCGGCGGGCCCGCCGCTGAGGATGTTCTCGGTGCAGGTCACCAGCGCGGTGTCCCCGACGACATCGATCTCCACGTCGGTGAGGAAGAACTGGATGTACTCGGTGTTCGCCATGATCAGGGCGTACGAGCGCAGCACCTCGCCGCGCCCGCGCAACACCGGCCACCCCGGGTGGACCACGCTCACCTGGCCGTCCAGCCACAGTTCGGACAGCGCCTCGTGATCACCGCGCTCGATGGTCTCGTACAGGGTGGTGTTCGCCTGCTCGACCAGCTCGATGTCCGTCTGCGGGCCCAAGCCGCTCACACCGTTCCCGTCATGTTCGCCGTCGTCGTGTCCGTACCGCTGCCGGCCGCTGTCGCGCCCTCCACGGCACGGGCCACCCGTACCGCATCCGCGCTCGCCCTGACCTCGTGCACCCGCACCGCCCAGGCCCCCTCTCGCGCCACGATCGCCGACACCGCCGCGCTCGCGGCATCCCGCTCCCGGGCCGGCGGTGGGGCGGCTCCCTCGCCGCCTGCCAGCACCCTGCCCAGGAACCGTTTCCTCGATGCGGCCACCAGCAGCGGCCGGCCCAGCGCCCGCAGCCGGTTCAGCCCGGCGACCAGCGCGAGATCGTGCCCGGCCTCCTTGGCGAAGCCCAGGCCGGGGTCGATCACGATCCGGTCCGGGTCGATCCCGCCGGACACCGCGCACTCCATGCTCATGGCGAGCTCGGCGACGACCTCGGTGACCACGTCCCCGTAGACGGCGCGGTTGTTCATGTCGATGGACTGGCCGCGCCAGTGCATCACGACGAACGGGACGTGGTGCGCGGCCACCACCGGGACCATCGCCGGGTCGGCGGCGCCCCCGCTGACGTCGTTGACCAGCCGCGCCCCGGCCTCCACGGCCCGCTCGGCCACTGCGGCCCGCATGGTGTCCACGGAGACCACCACACCGGCCGCGGCCAGCTCCCGGACGACCGGGACGACCCGGCGCAGCTCCTCGGCCTCGTCCACCCGCGCCGCGCCCGGCCGGGTCGACTCGCCGCCCACGTCCACCATGTCGGCGCCCTGCGCCACCAGGTCGAGACCGTGTTTGACGGCGAGTTCGGTGTCGAACCACTCACCGCCGTCGGAGAACGAATCGGGCGTCACATTGACGACGCCCATCACCGCGCAGCGTTCCCAGTCCGGCAGTCCGGCCACCCGGCCACGCAAGGTACTCATGGCACCAGCGTAGGCCGTGTGCCGACCGGCCGGATTGCCGCCACCGCGTGCGGGAATCCCGGGGCCGCCGGGCCGCGGCACGCCGTACGGGACAGCCCGGCCGCACCCCCGTCGGGCGGCCCGTCCGGCGTCAGGCCGCCCGCTCCACCACGCCCGACGCGGCGGCCGGCTGCGGCAGGTGCGCGCACGGCCGCGGCGCCGAGGTCTTCCGGCGCCGCAGCACGCGCGGCAGGCCCAGCTCCAGATAACCCTCGGCCTGCAGCGCCGCCAGGCCGATGCGGGGGATGTCACGGCTGTTGCGGAAGACCACGAAACGGGGCTCCCAGCGCGGCCGGAACTTGTCGTTGAACTTGTAGAGCGACTCGATCTGGTACCAGCGGGACAGGAAGATCAGCATCCCGCGCCAGACCCGGATGACCGGCCCCGCGCCGAGCTTCTCGCCGCGCTCCAGAGAGGAGCGGAAGACCGCGAAGTTCAGCGACACCTGCTTGATCGCCAGGTCGGGGGCCGCCTGCAGGGTGGCGACGATCAGCAGCTCGTTCATCCCGGGGTCGGCGCTGCGGTCGCGCCGCATCAGCTCCAGGGAGATCCCGCTGTCGCCCCACGGCACGAAGTGCTGCATCGCCTTGAGGTCGCCGTACGGGCCGGGCTCCTCGCCCTCGGGCACCGGCTGGTGCGCGGTGGCGATCACCGCGTCGCCGTCCGCCACCGCGTCGATGCGGCCCAGCGCCATGGAGAACCCGCGCTCGGTGTCGGTGTCCCGCCAGGCGTCCGCGGCCCGCTGGATGCGCTCCAGCTCGGCCGGCTCCAGGTCGCGCACCCGCCGCACCCGGGTCTCGTAACCGTTGCGCTCGATGCGCTTGACCATCTGCCGTACGTTGCGCATCGCGCGGCCGGAGAGGGTGAAGTCGGCGACGTCCACGATCGCCTCGTCGCCGAGCTCCAGCGCGTCCATCCCGGTCTCCCGGGTCCACACCTGGCCGCCGGTCTCGCTGCAGCCGGTGACCGCCGGGGTCCAGGAGTGCGCCCTGGCCTCGGCCATGAAGCGCTCGATGGCGCCCGGCCAGGCCTCCACATCGCCGATCGGGTCGCCGCTGGCGAGCATCACCCCGGAGATCACCCGGTAGCAGACCGCGGCCTTGCCGGTCGGGGAGAAGACCACGCCCTTGTCGCGGCGCAGCGCGAAGTAGCCGAGCGAGTCCCGGGCGCCGTGCCGGTCGAGCAGCGCGCGCAGCTGCCGCTCGTCGTCGTCGGTGAGCCGGGCCGCCGGGTGCTCGGGGCGGAAGGCGAGATAGGCGGTGGTGGCGACGGTCAGCAGGCCGAGCGCGCCGAGCGAGTAGCCGACGGTGTAGTCGACGTGCTGGGTGTAGGAGACCGGGCCCTCGAAGCCGAACAGGCCCCACAGGACGTGCTGGGTGCGCTCCCAGAGCGTCGGCGAGCCGACGGTCTTGTGGGGGTGCGAGCTGACGATGACCATGCCGATGCCGAAGCTCGCCCCGCCGAGGACGACGAGGTTGGCCAGCGCCTTCCAGCGGCTGCGCGGGTCGGGCAGCGCCGCGAACTCCCGCCGGTGCCACACCAGGTAGGCCAGAAGCGCCATCGACAGCACCGCCCCAAAGACGGAGTGGCGGTACACCAGCTGGGCGGCGATCCCCACCGGGAGCAGCGCCACGGCCGCCCCCCAGGCCCGCCGCTTACGCCGCTTGAGCCCGTGCGCCAAAAGGAGCAGCAGGATGCCGACGACGATGGAGGCGGCGGCCGCCAGCGGGCTCACGGCGCCCGGCAGCACCTCCGCCAGGGCGTGCATCCGGCTGTGCCTGAACCGCGGGAACACCCCTGCCGCCAGGTTCAGCAGGCCGACGACCGCGCCGGCCGTCCCGACGATTCCGGGTACCGCTTCGGGCCGCGGGCCACGGAGCCAGCGTGGTGTTCGCCACGCAACCGTCTCCGACTTTTCGCCATCTAGCCTGTCAGACATCACTTTCCCGTCGCCCCGGTCGAGAGAACGTGCGAGCCTTGTCGCAGCATCTGGACTTTTTGCGCCCTGTATGACGGCGTTTCAGGGCTCGGGGTTCCACCAGCGGTACGGATGGCCCGGCCGCCCGGAAGAAAGCACCGCATGGGTCTCACCAGTAAGAAAGTGCTGCTTCTTGCCGTCCTCGTCGCGGTGGCACTGTTCGTCCTCACCGTGTGGCTCTGGCCGCGCCTCTCCAAGGGGAACTGGCGCGCCGTTCTCGGCCGTATCGGTCTCCTGGTGGCGACGCAGATCACCCTGTTCGCCGTCATCGGCCTCTACGCCAACAATTCCTTCGGTTTCTACGCCTCCTGGGCCGACCTCTTCGGCCAGGAACAGGAGCCGGGCGTGGTCACCGATTACAAGACCGGGCCGCACGGTACCGAACTGCGGATGCTGGGCACCGAACGGGTCAGCGTCCGGAACGGCTCCCACCCGACGACCGGCGGCCGGATCGACAAAGTGCTGGTCCAGGGCGAACACTCGCAGATCGCCAGCCCGGCGTATGTCTATCTGCCGCCGCAGTACTTCCAGAAGAAATACGCCCACAAGAAATTCCCGGCGGCTCTCGTACTCACCGGCTACCCCGGCACCGCCCAGGCGCTCTACAAGAAGCTGCATTTCCCGCAGACCCAGCACGAACTGCTCAAACAGCGCAAGATGCGGCCGACCGTCCTGGTGATGATGCGCCCGACGGTGGCACCGCCCCGCGACACCGAGTGCATGGACATACCGAACGGCCCGCAGACCGAGACGTTCTTCACCAAGGACCTGCGCGCGGATATCACCGAGCATTACCGAATAGGCCGCGAGGCCAGGAGCTGGGGTGTCGTCGGTGACTCCACCGGCGGCTACTGCGCGCTGAAGATGACCATGCGCCACCCCGAGGCGTACTCCAGCGCCGTGGCCCTCTCCGGCGCCTACAAGGCCCCGCGCGATGCCACCACCGGTGACCTGTTCGGCGGCAGCCAACAGCTGGAGCGCGAGAACAATCTGCTGTGGCGTCAGCGGAATCTGCCCGCGCCCCCGGTGAACCTGCTGGTCACCAGCAGCAAGCAGGGCGAGAGCAATTACCGGCAGACGCTGCGGTTCATCCAGCAGACGAAGTCGCCGAGCCGGGTTTCGTCGATCATCCTCGACAGCGGCGGCCACAACTTCAACACCTGGCGCCGGGAGATCCCCGCCGCTCTGGCGTGGCTCGGCAACCACCTCAAGGCCTGACGGGGTGGCGCCCCACGCCCCCGGAGAACGACGACGGCCGGGTCCCTCACAGGAGGGGCCCGGCCGTCGCGCTGTGTCTGCGGGCGGGACGGGCGCCATACGGGCCCGCGCCCGGCGCCTCAGCGGGCGAGTATCAGGCTCATCGCCTCGGCGCGGGTGGCGGCGTCCCGCAGCTGGCCGCGGACGGCCGAGGTCGTGGTCTTGGCGCCCGGCTTGCGCACCCCGCGCATGGTCATGCACATGTGCTCGCACTCGATGACGACGATCACGCCGCGCGGCTCCAGGATCTCCATCAGCGAGTCCGCGATCTGTGTGGTCAGCCGCTCCTGGACCTGCGGGCGCCGGGCGAACACATCGACCAGCCGGGCCAGCTTGGACAGGCCGGTGATCTTGCCTTCGGTGGACGGGATGTAGCCGACATGGGCCACACCGACGAACGGGACGAGGTGGTGCTCACAGCTGGAGACCACTTCGATGTCCTTGACCAGCACCATTTCGTCGTGGCCCAGGTCGAAAGTGGTGGTCAGCACGTCTTCCGGCTTCTGCCACAGCCCGGCGAAGATCTCCTTGTACGCCCGTGCCACCCGCGCCGGCGTCTCCAGCAGCCCCTCGCGGTCCGGGTCCTCGCCCACCGCGATGAGGAGCTCGCGTACGGCGTTCTCGGCGCGCTTCTCGTCGAACGTGCCGATCGTGCCGTCGACGCCCAGCGTCACAGGGTCCGTCATGTGGTGCCTCGTTCCTTCTGCGCCCGCACGATTCGCGGTGGAAACGCGGAATGCCGCGCCCCCCAGAGTAAACCTGGGGGGCGCGGCATCTATTCCGGGGCCCGGGCCGCCGGGCTCAGCTCTCGGGGCGCTGCTCCTCGGGCTGCTCCGCCTTCTCCGTGGAGACGGTGGCGGTGGTGGTCACCGAGCCGTTGGCCGGGGCCAGCTCCTTCGGCGACAGCACCGGCGGGCGGCTGGAGGGCGTACGGCGCGACGAGCCGGTCCACGCCGGGCGGGCCGGGCGCTTGACCACGTGCTTGAACAGCTCGGCGATCTCCTCCTTGCCGAGCGTCTCCTTCTCCAGGAGCGTCAGCACGAGGTTGTCGAGCACATCGCGGTTCTCGACCAGGATCTCCCACGCCTCGTTGTGCGCGGTCTCGATGAGCTTCTTGACTTCCTCATCGACCAGCGCGGCGACCTCTTCCGAGTAGTCGCGCTGGTGACCCATCTCACGGCCCAGGAAGGGCTCGGAGTTGTCGGTACCGAACTTGATCGCACCGAGCCGCTCGGTCATGCCGTACTGCGTGACCATCGCGCGGGCCGTGGCGGTGGCCTTCTCGATGTCGTTCGCGGCGCCCGTGGTCGGGTCGTGGAAGACCAGCTCCTCCGCCGCGCGGCCGCCCAGCATGTACGCCAGCTGGTCGAGCATCTCGTTGCGGGTGGTGGAGTACTTGTCCTCGTCGGGCAGGACCATGGTGTAGCCCAGGGCCCGGCCGCGGGACAGGATCGTGATCTTGTGGACCGGGTCGGAGTTCGGTGAGGCCGCCGCGACCAGGGCGTGTCCGCCCTCGTGGTACGCGGTGATCTTCTTCTCCTTCTCGGACATGATCCGGGTCCGCTTCTGCGGGCCGGCCACGACGCGGTCGATCGCCTCGTCCAGGAAGTGGTTGTTGATCAGCTTCTCGTCGCTCCGGGCCGTCAGCAGCGCGGCCTCGTTGAGGACGTTGGACAGATCGGCACCGGTGAAGCCGGGGGTGCGCTTGGCGACGGCCGAGAGGTCGACGTCCGGCGCGACCGGCTTGCCCTTCTGGTGGACCTTGAGGATCTCCAGACGGCCCTGCAGGTCCGGGCGGTCGACGGCGATCTGCCGGTCGAAACGGCCGGGGCGCAGCAGCGCCGGGTCGAGGATGTCCGGACGGTTCGTGGCGGCGATCAGGATGACGCCGCCCTTGACGTCGAAGCCGTCCATCTCGACGAGCAGCTGGTTCAGCGTCTGCTCGCGCTCGTCGTGACCGCCGCCGAGACCCGCGCCACGGTGGCGGCCCACCGCGTCGATCTCGTCGACGAAGACGATCGCCGGGGCGTTCGCCTTGGCCTGCTCGAAGAGGTCACGGACCCGGGAGGCACCGACACCGACGAACATCTCGACGAAGTCGGAGCCGGAGATCGAGTAGAACGGGACGCCCGCCTCGCCGGCGACGGCACGCGCCAGCAGCGTCTTGCCCGTTCCGGGCGGGCCGTACAGCAGCACGCCCTTGGGGATCTTGGCACCGACGGCCTGGAACTTCGCCGGCTCCTGGAGGAATTCCTTGATCTCGTGGAGCTCCTCGACCGCCTCGTCCGACCCCGCGACGTCCTTGAACGTCGTCTTCGGGGTGTCCTTGGTGATCAGCTTCGCCTTCGACTTCCCGAAGTTCATCACCCGGGAGCCGCCGCCCTGCATCTGATTCATCAGGAACAGGAAGACGATGGGAAGCAGGATGAAGGGGAGCAGCGTGATCAGCAGCCCGACGAACGGGTTCTGCTTCTCCGGGGAGACGGTGTATCCGTCCTTGATCTCGCCGGTCTGGTACTTGGCCTGGAGATTCTTCGCCAGGTCGACGCCCTGGTCGCCGATGTAGCTCGCCTGGATCTTGTTGGAGCCCTCAACCTTGTTGGAGCCCGACAACTCGATCTTGATCTTGTTCTCGTCACCGGTCGTCAGCTCGGCGGACTTCACCTTGTTGTCAGCGATCGCCTTGACGACCTGACCGGTGTCCACCGTCTTGTAGCCGCCGGACGAGCCGACGACTTGCATCAACACGACCACGGCGAGGACGGCCAGCACGATCCACATGACCGGCCCACGGAAGTATCGCTTCACGTCCATCCATACGGAGCCGCTGAGGCCCCGTCCCTCCTGCCACAGTGAGGCACAACGCCCTTTGGGAGGGCTGGTCGTGCGTACGGTGTATTACTGGCCCGAAAAAGAACTGCCTTCGGACGGTACCCCAGCATTGTCACCCGGCGCCTGCGCCGAGGGTGAACATGCAGCCGAGGATTCCGCTCTCCCTGCTCCAACGGCGGGAGGCCCCGAAGGGTTCCCGCCGGGCCGCAGCGGACCGGACCAAGCTCGCCCGGCCAGGCCGGCCGGACGAGCGCGGAGCGCCCTCAGCCGCCGTAGACGTGCGGCGCCAGGGTGCCGACGAACGGCAGGTTGCGGTACTTCTCCGCGAAGTCGAGGCCGTATCCGACGACGAATTCGTTGGGAATGTCGAAGCCGATCCACTTCACGTCGATGGCGACCTTGGCCGCGTCCGGCTTGCGCAGCAGCGTGCAGACCTCCAGCGAGGCCGGCTCGCGCGAGCCCAGGTTCGACAGCAGCCACGACAGCGTCAGGCCGGAGTCGATGATGTCCTCGACGATCAGGACGTGCTTGCCCTTGATGTCGGTGTCGAGGTCCTTGAGGATGCGGACCACACCGGAGGACTGGGTGCCCGCGCCGTACGACGACACGGCCATCCAGTCCATCGTGACGGGGGTGGACAGCGCGCGCGCCAGGTCCGCCATCACCATCACCGCGCCCTTGAGGACACCGACGATGAGCAGGTCCTTGCCCGCGTACTCCGCGTCGATCTTCGCGGCCAGCTCCGCCAGCTTCGCGTCGATCTCTTCCTTGCTGATGAGTACCGACTGAAGGTCGGAACCCATGTCCTTGTCGTCCACCCGTGCCACTCTCGCTCGGTTCGGTGTTCGCGTCAGTCGTGAGACTTCGTAAACGGGGCAGGGGCTGCGGCTCAGCCCTGCCGAATCACCAGTCTGCCACCCTGGCGTCGCACACCCACGCGCCCGGGGAGGTTGATGGCCCCCTGGCCCCTCCAGGCCGTGATCAGCCGGTCCACTTCTTCGATGTGGCGGGCGAAGAGCGAACCGGCCGGTGAACCGGCGCCGATGACGGCCCGGCGCAGCACCCGGCGGCGCACCGCGGGGGGCAGCGCGAACAGGGCGGCGATGTCGAGGGAGCCGCTGTCGTCGAGCACCGAGCCCTCGGCATCGGCGGCCCAGGCATCCAGGGCGTCGGCGTCGTCGCGGGAGAGCTGGGCGGTACGGGCCAGCGCCTCGACGACGCCCTTGCCGAGCGCCTTCTCCAGTGCGGGCAGGCCCTCGTGGCGGAGCCGTGAGCGGGTGTAGGCCGGGTCGGCGTTGTGCGGGTCGTCCCAGACGGGCAGCGCCTGGATCAGACAGGCCTTGCGGGCGGTCTGGCGGTCCACGTCGAGGAAGGGCCGGCGGTAGCGCCCGTCGCGGCCGCTGGTCGCGGCCATACCGGAGAGCGAACGGGTCCCGGAGCCGCGGGCGAGACCGAGCAGCACGGTCTCCGCCTGGTCGTCGCGGGTGTGGCCGAGGAGGACGGCGGTGGCGCCGTGGCGCTCGGCGGTGGCGTCCAGAGCGGCGTAGCGGGCGTCACGGGCGGCGGCTTCCGGTCCGCCCGCCGGGCGGCTGCCGCTCCCCCGGTATGCGCTGCCGTGCGCCACCCTGTTGGGTTCGCTCACGTCGACGGCGACGACCTCTACGGGGTCGAGTCCCAGGGCCCGCAGGCGCAGGGCGACCTCGGCTGCGCGGAGGTCCGAGCCCTCCTGGAGGCCGTGGTCGATGGTGACGCCCCCGGCGCGGACCCCGAGCTTGGGGGCCTCGAAGGCGAGGGCGGAGGCGAGCGCCATGGAGTCGGCGCCGCCGGAGCACGCGACGAGCACGAGCGGGGGCTCGCGCCGGTCGTGCGCGGAGTGGTGGGTGAGCACGTCGTGGAGTACGCGGCGGACCGCCAGGCGTATCGCGGCGACCGCTGGATGGGGACCCATGTCCGTTTCCAATCGTTCAGCTGGGGAGCCTCGGGCCGTGGACGGCACTTCGTCACACAGAGTGCCTAGATGGTGACAGAGGCGAGCGGTTCCCCGAGCATTGCACGCCTATCCATCGGTAACGGTCCCTCAGACGGGTGATTGAAGGGGCGCTCTACTGCCACGCGGCGTGCCCAGCTCACGCCGTTCGCCTACGGTGCCCCGTCCGCCTTGCGGTGCACCCGCGCGATCCAGTCCGCCGGTTTGGCGATCTCCTGTTTGGTCGGGAGGGTGTTCGGCGACGTCCAGACCCGGTTGAAGCCCTCCATGCCCACCTCCTCGACGACCGCGCTGACGAACCGCTCGCCGTCGCGGTACTGCCGCAGCTTGGCGTCCAGGCCGAGCAGCTTGCGCAGCGCCTGGTCCAGCCGGCCGGCGCCGCTCGCCCGGCGCTTCTGGAACTTCTCCCGGATCTCCGCGACCGACGGCACGACATCGGGCCCGACGCCGTCCATCACGAAATCCGCGTGCCCCTCCAGAAGGGACATCACCGCGGTCAGCCGGCCGAGGATCTCCCGCTGCGCGGGCGTCTGGACGAGGTCGACGAGGGAGCGGCTCTCCTCCTCGCCCTCCTCGCCCTCGGGCCTGGCACCGGCCAGCGACTGGGCGGCCTCCCGCAGCCGCTCCAAGAGGGTGCCCGGGTCGATGTCCGTCTCACCGAGGAACGCCTGGATCTCGCCCTCGATGTGGTCCCGCAGCCACGGGACGGCGGTGAACTGGGTGCGGTGGGTCTCCTCATGGAGGCACACCCACAGCCGGAAGTCGTGCGGGGCCACTTCGAGCTCGCGCTCCACGTGCACGATGTTCGGCGCGACGAGCAGCAGGCGGCCGCCCTGTGCCGCGGCCGGCAGGTCCCGGGAGGCCGGTGCGAAGGTCTCGTACTGGCCGAGCACCCGCGACGCCAGGAACGACAGCAGCATGCCCAGCTCCACGCCGGTCACCTTGCCGCCGACCGCGCCGAGCACCCCGCCCCCGGGGACCGTCGAGCGGCGGTCCTCCATCTTGGCCAGCAGCGGCTTCAGCACCGCCCGGAACCCGGCGACATTGGCCTTGATCCAGCCGGGCCGGTCCACGACGAGGACCGGTGTGTCATGCGGCGCCTCGCCCGTCGCGTCGGGCTGTGCCATCCGCGTGAAGGCGCGGACATGCGCCTCGGAGGCCTTGGCGTGCTTGCGCAGCTCGGCGACGATCGCGCGCGCCTCGTCCCGGCTCACGTCCGGGCCCGGCCGCACGAAGCGGGTCGCGGTCGCGACCGCGAGGTTCCAGTCGACCATCTCGGCTCCACCGATGCTCGTCATGAGTTCACCGTACGTGGGGGGTTGGTGTGGGGGGTAGCGGCTGTTGTGGCTTCCTACGTTTTTGGCTTTCCGGCCGTGGTTGTTGCTCGCCGTTTCGCTGCGCTTTGCCGGCCTCCCACGATTTTGGCTTTCCCGCCGTTGCGCCTGCGGCGGGCCGCTCCGCTGCGCGGGACTGTCGGGGTGCGGTGGGTGGGGGTTCACCTCGGTGGGGCGGTGCCAGGGCGGGGTGGTGCGTCGGTGCTGGTTGGGTCAGCGGCAGCCGCAGTTGGCTACTGCTGAGGCGAGTTTGTCCAGGGCGGTCTGGGCGCCTTGGGGGTCGGTGGTGCCGGTGGTCATGAAGGAGAAGACGAGGAGACGGCCGTCGGCGTCGACGACGGTGCCGGCCAGGGTGTTCACGCCGGTGAGGGTGCCGGTCTTGGCGCGTACGGCGCCGGCGCCGGCGCTCTGGCCCCGGTAGCGGGTGCTGAGGGTGCCGGTGAAGGCGGCCACCGGGAGGCCGGTGACGACCGGGCGCAGAGCCGGGTGGTCGGGTGAGGAGGCGTGCAGCAGGAGGCGGGAGAGCAGGGCGGCGGTGACCTTGTCGTCGCGGTCCAGGCCGCTGCCGTCCTCGAAGACGGCGCCGGACAGCGGGAGGTGCTCCCGCTGGAGGGCGGTGCGGACGGCCTTTCCGGCGCCGGCGAAGCTGGCCGGCTGCCGGGAGGCGAGGGCGGTCTGGCGGGCCAGTGCCTCGGCGATGTCGTTGTCGCTGTAGGTGAGCATCCGCTCGACGAGCGCGGACAGGGGGAGGGAGTGGACGGCGGCGAGCCGGGCGGCCTTCTTGGGGGCCTTGGCGCCTTCGGGTTCGCCGTCCACGGTGATGCCGCGGTCATGGAGCAGGTCGGCGAAGGTGCGGGCCGCGGTGCGGGCCGGGTCGGGGTCGCGGGGGGCGGTGCCGTGCTCGGAGTCGTCGAGGCGGGCCTCGTCGGTCATCAGGGCGGTGACGGGGGCGATGTTCTCGTTCGGGCCGATGGGGTGCTGCGCGGGGCCCGAGTAGGCGGCGGTGTCGTAGCCCAGGCTGATCTTGGTGAGGTGGCGCCGTTTGAGCGCCCGGGCGGTGGTGTCGGCGAGGGTGCGCAGGTTCGCGGGCTGTTCCTCGGCGCCGTGCCGGGGGGCGCGGGCGGTGAGGGTGGGGTCGCCGCCGCCGACCAGGACGACGCGGTCCTTGCCGGCCAGGACGGCCGTGGTGTCGATGCGGTGGTCGGGGCCGAGCGCGGAGAGCGCGGCGACGGCGGTGGCGAGCTTGACGGTGGAGGCGGGCGTGGCGGCCTTGCGCTGGTCGGCGCCGAAGACCTCGCGGCCCGCGGCCACGTCCAGCACGGACGCCGTCCGCAGCGGGCCGAGCGCCGGGTCCTTCAGCAGCGGTTCGAGCGCGTCGGCGAGCCCGGCGTCGGTGGGGGCGGGCGCCGCGCCGCGGCCCGCGGCACCGGGCGCCCGGCCGCCGAGCGCGGGCAGCACGGGCGGTGCGCTGGGCGCGGGCCGGGCGTCCGGAGCGTGATGCTCGCCACTGGCACCGTCCATGGCCGCCGCCTCCGCCCGCTCGGCCGTACGCTGACCCGAGTCCCACGGACCGGCCGCCGCCACCGCGGCGATCGCGACCGCCAGGCCGGTGGCTGCGGAGACCGCCGTCAGCTGCCAGGTCTGCTGGGTATGGCGCGGTGTGGCGTGCCATACCTGCCGCGTGGTCGTGACCGCCGTCTGCGCCGACCGGACCGCCGCGCGCGTCGCCGACCGCGCGGACCTTTCCGCCGACTGCCATCTGACCTGCCACTTTCCGGTCTCCGGCACCTCGGACCAGCCCCTTTCGCCACCACACACGTGCGTGGGGGACACTTAATCACCAGACGTATGTGTTGATCATGGAGGAGCCACCCGTGGAGTTCGACGTCACCATCGAGATCCCGAAGGGTTCGCGGAACAAGTACGAGGTGGACCACGAGACCGGTCGGATCCGCCTGGACCGTCGACTCTTCACCTCGACCAGCTACCCGGCCGACTACGGCTTTGTCGAGAACACCCTGGGCGAGGACGGCGACCCGCTGGACGCCCTGGTCATCCTGGACGAGCCGACCTTCCCCGGCTGCCTCATCAAGTGCCGCGCCATCGGCATGTTCCGGATGACGGACGAGGCCGGCGGCGACGACAAGCTGCTGTGCGTGCCGGCGTCCGACCCGCGCGTGGAGCACCTGCGGGACATCCACCACGTGTCGGAGTTCGACCGCCTGGAGATCCAGCACTTCTTCGAGGTCTACAAGGACCTGGAGCCCGGCAAGTCCGTCGAGGGCGCCAACTGGGTCGGCCGCACCGAGGCCGAGGCGGAGATCGAGGCCTCGTTCAAGCGCCTCGAGGCGCAGGGCGGCGCGCACTGACGTAGCGTCCCGGCACCTCGCCGGCGGGGCCGTTCGCGGCCCCGTACGGGGAGGTGCGCGCTCCGTTTTTTCGTACGCCAACGGGCGGCACCCGGTCGGGTGCCGCCCGTTGTCCGTCTGTCCGTGTCACGGCGTCGCCGGGCGGTGGCCCGGCGCCACGGACAGCGCTCTCAGGCAGCGGTGAGGACGGGAGCGGTGGCGGTCCTCCCGGCGGGCAGCGCCGGCTTGTCCTGCTGGGTCAGGACGTAGAGGAGGGCCGGGTGGGTGGCGCCGAAGGCCAGCACGAAGCGGTTGAGCCCCATGAACTGGCCGATGCCCAGGTGGAACAGCGTCATCGAGCCCAGCCAGGCCTTCGCCGCGGGCTTCGGCAGCACGAAGACCAGCGGGAAGCCGACCTCCGCGGCGATCGTTCCCCAGGTGATGAGCTTCCCCAGCAGCGGGTACTTGTGCACGAGCTGGAAGATCCGCGGGTCCCCGTAGTTGTGCGTACGGATGACGCCGCTGAACGCCTCGCCGCTGAGCCACACCGGGGAGACCAGCTTGACCACACCGGACGCGACGTACGAGATGCTGGTTTCCAGGGCCAGCGCGCGCATGGCGACGTCGCGGGCCTTCGCGTCGTCCTGGAAGGTGCCGGTCGAGGCGAGGACGATGTTGATGACCTGCTGGAGCTGGTCGGCGCCGTCCCCGCCGAAGGGGGAGCGCAGCCGTCCGGCCGCGCCCGTCACGGCCAGCACGGCGCTGCCGGCCGTGCGCACGCCGCGCTTGTGACCCCAGATCAGTGTGGCGGCAGAAGCACCCGCCTGGACCCCGTAGAGGGCGACCGCGGCCTTCTTGGAGCTGAGGGCGCGGGTCAGCTTGGGAAAGCGCTTGGCGAACTTGGGGCGCATGTTCGCCAATTGCCCGCTCAGCATTTCGCCTTCTTCGAACTTACGCGACTGGCTCAGCATTTCCAGTGCGGAGACCAGCGTACCCAGCGAAGCCACTCGGCGTGCCGTGACCTCGGGTGGAGCGCTGAGGAACATGGATGGGTGCTCCCGTTGATGTGATGCGAGTACGGTGGATATGGAAAGCGGCGGCACGGTATGCGTATCGGGCGTACCGTGCCGCCGCGTCTTCATCAGACGGGGCTAACGATGCCGGGCGGCATCGCCTGCCGGCCGGCTGTTCAGCGCTGGACGTCCTTGGTGACCTCGTGCAGCGCGTAAGCGGTGGCGGAGGTCACGGCGACACCCTCGGGGGTCGCGAGGGTGGCCAGCGGGGTGAGCATGGTCGGGGTCGCGTCGTTGCCGATACGGCCCGGCGCCACGTCGGTCAGCTCGGTGTTGGCGAAGTCAGCCACAACAGACATTTCTTTTCTCTTTCTCTCAGGCTTGCTTGAGCACGTTCTCCAACCGTTCGGCGGGAGGGCGCGGACTCACGCGGCGCGGGGCGCCGAGTGAGCTCGCAGCTTCCAGTCGAGAGGGCTGAGCGGCTCGCTATGCGGCGGCCAGGGACGGGGCCCCGGCGGGGGTGACGTCTCCGTCGAGCGGGAATTCCAGGGAGACGAAGACCGGATCGATGTGCCGGTCCTCGGGGTCCTTGAGGTACGAGTGCAGCAGCATGAACTGGCTGTGCGAGGCGCCTTCGGCGTGCGGCAGGTGGAGCTGGATGTAGCGGGCCAGCAGCCGGTACCCGGACGCCGTCGTCACCGGCAGCACTTCCGAACCGAAGGCGACCGACTGGGCGATGGTGTGCTGGCTCGCGTCGAACAGGGCCTTCGGACACCGGTTGCGGGCGTTCCACGCCAGGGCGTACCACGGCCGGTCGCGGGTGATCGGAATCTCCGTCCACTCACCGGGCTTGCCGTCCGTGATGTCCCGGTAGAGCAGGTGGTTGTCCTTGACCCCGGGATTCGGCCCGAAGAAACGCCAGTTCGGGGTCGGGATCCGCAGCGTCCCGCGGCGCATGAGGGTGTCGAAGCGCTGCTCGGGAATCTGGGCCACGGCCGTCGCGACCAGCCAGCCGGCCAGCGCCGCCGTGACGGCGGCCGTCTTCACACGTTCCGTGTTCACGCTCCCCCTCATCTCCGTGCCTCTTCGCGCTCCGCGGCGTCCCCGGCGGTCCGGCTCGCCGTGGTGGTCGGCTGCCAGGACTCCCCGAGCCACTCGGAGGGCGGTTCGCCGACGATCAGTTCCGTCACCTCTTCGGCGTGCTTCTGCACGGCGAGCAGGGACTCGTGGTCGGAGCGGTCGACGAAGTGGTGCCGGGACCGGTCCGAGATGACGGCCAGCCTGGCCTGGATCCCGTGGTGCCGGGCGTTGTCCCCCGCGTTGTTCTCCGCCGTGATGACGGTCAACGGGCAGTCCAGACCGCTCAGTTCCGGGTAGGTCATGGCGTCCCGGTACTCCCGGTAGGACGTGGCCCACGTACGGGGGGTCGCCAGGAACGCCGTATAGCTCCGGTTGATCTCCGGGCGGTACTGCTGGTGCACGTTCATCGCGGGGCGGAAGACCGAGAGGCCGGTCCCCGCGAAGATCTGCTCCATCAGCATCGACTGGTGGGACCACCGGTCGACATCGGTACGGCGGGCATGACGCAGGCTGACCACTTCGGTGGCGTCGATCATGACCACCGCGGTCACGCCGTTCAGCGCGTCCGGATGCAGCGACGCGTAGGCCGCGACGAGGTAGCCGCCCAGGGAGTGGCCGGCCAGGACGACCGGGAGGTCGCCGATGTAGGTGTCGCGCAGCTCCTGGAGCAGCTCGAAGTGCCGCTCCAGGCCGTAGCGGTTGTCCGGGGTGCTGAGACCGTAGCCGGGACGGTTGAACCGCACATATCCCGTGTCGGCGGGAAGTGCGCCGCACACCCAGTCCCAGTATTCGTGGGGCGCGCCCAGGCCATTGTTGAGCAGAACGACACGCTGCACCTGCGGAGGAATATGGACGTCGACCTCGACAAGGCTGCCGTCCGGCCTCTCATGCAGCAGATAACGACGCGCACGTTCGCGTTTACCGGTGTATCGCGTTACCGCGCCGGCCAGCAGGCTTGCGCCGGCCAGTCCAGCCATGCCTACGGCAAAATGGCGCTCAACAGACGCCACATTCCCTCCCCCGTGATTCGAAGTGGCTGTTACCCCGGAACCTAGCACGCGATTCCGGGGTAAATTAACGAGTTACTTTACTCGCGTTGCGGGGTGCGTCTTCCCCCGCGGCTGCGGAACACGGACCGCCGCGCTTCGACTGCACTTCCTGAGTTCCAGGTAGAGCTCGCCTATGGTGGCCTTCAGTGTGGCGATTTCCCGGTTCAGTTCAGCTATCCGGGAGGCACCTTCGGAGGCCCGGGCGCTCTCACCGGCGAGGCCATTACGGCCTCCCTCAATAAACTGCCGGCGCCAGTTCGATACGGACTGCTCGGATACCCCGGCTTCCCGGGCTGCTTCGGCTGCGGTCAGCTCACCGCTCACCACTCTCAGTACGAGAGCGAATTTCTTGTCGGCCGGCAAAATCGGAGGACGTCCCACGTTCAACCCTCTTTCGTCACCCGTTTTCTGTGTGCTGTCTTCAGGGCTTGACGTAGCAACAGATGAACATGGGAGCCCCTTCGCTGTAGGGGGTGCCGTCCCACCGCGCCATACGGCCTTCGGCCTCCAGCCCGGCCGCGCGGGCATAGCCGTCGACGTCGTCCGGGGTGGTCAGCCGGGTGAGTTCGGTGCCCACCCGTGTGGTGCCGTCGGCCTGGTAGAGGATGTGGGAGCAGTGCCACAGACCGCCGTCGAGCAGCGTGGAATGGGTCTGCACACCGGTCCCGGGCTCCGGGTAGGGCACGAAGTAGCTGGTGCGGGCCCGGCCCTCGTGAAGTGCCAGGATCGACGGCTTGTTGTGCGTCTCGATCACCAGGCGCCCGCCGGGGGCCAGGAGTTCGGCCGCCCGCGAGACGGCCTGCTGCTGGTCCTCGGGGGTGTGCAGAATCGACAGGGTGGCACAGACGCAGTACACCAGCCCGTAACGGGATTCCGAGGTGTAGGTGCGAATGTCCCCGTGTACGGGGTCGACGTCCCCGCGGTCCTTCAGTTTGACGCGCAGTGCGTCCAGCATCTCCGGTGAGGAGTCCACACCGGTCACCCGGCCGACGCTCCCGGAGAGCGGGATGGCAATCCGTCCCGTACCGACGCCGAACTCAAGAGTTCCCGCCTCGGGTGCGGGATGGCGGGCCAGCAGCCCTTTCACTGCCTCGGTGGTAATCCCGTCATCCGGGATCAGCCTGTCGTACCAGCCCTCGAACTGCCGGCCGTATCCAATGTCTTCAACCCCGTTTTGCACCCGAGCTTCCTCTCTTTATCCCCACTGCCGATGCCGATGGGAACGCCGCGAAGCCGAAGAGCTCGAACGAGGCACGGTGATGCGAGGACAAGAGGGCACTGTGAAAACGAAGCCGCCTGCGTGGTTGGTCGGACCAGCAGTTCTTGTCGATCCCGTGATGACGCCTCAACGGAACGTGTGGGGGGGTACTTATGTTTGAGACAATATCAGGTGCCTATGGCTTGTTCCAATACTTTCCCGGTGGCGTACTCCACAGCATTGAGGGGCAGTTGGCGTTGACTGACGGGGCGACAGACGGGTCCGGACCGGCATTAGCGGGCACGTCCCGATTTGAAGGATTCCGACGTGGCCGACAGGCCGGGCACATCGCGCATACCGAAACGGTGCCGGAGTGCGGAGATTGCCGCCAGATACCCGGACATGCCGTGCACGCTGGGTCCCGGCGGGGTGGCCGCGGAGCACAGAAAGACTCCGGGCAGCGGCGTGCGGTAGGGGTCGAGGCGGGGGACGGGCCGCGCGAGGCTCTGATACAGCGTGATCGCGCCGGAACCGATGTCCCCGCCCACGTAGTTGGGGTTGTAGGCCTCGTAGTGGGCGGCGGGCACGGAGCGGTGGTCGAGGACCGTGTCCCCGAAGCCCGGGGCGTAGCGCTCGATGCGGGCGCGCACCAGGTCGTAGGGGTCGGTGGGATCCCCGTTCGGCACGTGCGCGTACGCCCACACCGGGCGCTTCCCCGGCAGCGCGCGGCCCGGATCGGTCACCGCCGGGTCCACGACCAGGACGAACGGCTCCCTGGTCCGCACGCCCCGCGCGTTCGCGGTCTCCTGCCGGACCATCTCGGCATGGGTGCCGCCCAGATGCACCGTTCCGGCGCGGCCCACCGCGGGGTCGGACCAGGGGATCGGCTCGGACACCAGGAAGTCGACCTTGGCGGCGCCCGGACCGTATCGGAAGCGCCCCAGCCCGCGCGCATACGGGCGGGGCAGCCGGTCGCCCGCCAGGGCCAGCAGCCCCTTGGGGCTCGTATCGAGCAACACCGCCCGTGCACCGCGCAGTTCCGCCAGGTCCGTCACCGTGTGGCCGGTGTGGAAGACGCCGCCGTGCGCGGTGATGTCCTGTGCCATCGCCTCGGCGATACGGGCGCTGCCGCCGCGCGGCAGCGGCCACCCCGTCCCGTGCGCGAGATGGCCGAGCAGCATGGCCACCGCGCCGGACGCGAGACTCGGCAGCCGGCCGACCGCATGCGCGGCGACGCCGGTGAGCAGGGCGGCCGCCTCCTCGCCGCGGAAGCGTGCCGCGCCGAGCCCGCTGCCGTGGACCGCCACCCGGCGCGCCAGCAGCACGGCCGCCACCGGATCGCGCGGCAGCCCGCGCTGCCCGGACAGCAGCAGGTCGACCACGCCGTCGCTGTGCTCCAGCAGCGGGCCCATCAGCTGCCGCCAGCGAGGCCCGTCGGGGCCCAGGTGCGCGCAGGTCGCCGCCAGCGAGCGGTAGGCCAGCGCCGCGCGACCGCCGTCCAGCGGGTGGGCGTAACTGATCTCCGGGTGCAGCAGCTCGACCCCGCGGGCCGCCAGGCCGAACGCCCGGAAGAAGGGGGACGCGGCGGCCATGGGGTGGACGGCGGCGCAGAGGTCGTGCACGACACCGCTGTCGAAGAGCGGCACCGTGCGCAGCCCGCCGCCGATGGTCTCGGCTTGCTCGTGGAGCTCCACCCGCAGGCCAGCACGGGCCAGGACCACACCCGCCGCGAGGCCGTTCGGCCCGGTGCCCACGATCGCCACGTCTGCGGCGCTCACCACTGCTCATCCCCCCTGATCGGCCGGAGACGGACGGTCTGCTCGGCGAGGCCGGCGTACGCGGGCCAGCCGATCGCTATGGCCGGCGGCGGGGTCCACGGCTCCATGGGCACCGGGGCGGCCTGATGGGCGGGGTGACCGGGCCCGGCGTGCAGCTGCGAGCCCGCCAGCCGCCGGTAGAGCTCGTCGTGCTCCATCAGGTCGTGGTGCACGCCGGTGGCCCGGACCCGGCCGCCCTCCATCACCACGATCTTCTCGGCGTCGACCACCGTGGAGATCCGGTGGGCGATGGCGATGACCGCGCACTGCCCGGAGATCCGGCGCAGCACGTCCCGGAAGTCCCGCTCCGAGTCGGAGTCCAGGTTGGAGGTGGCCTCGTCCAGCAGCATGACCGCGGGCTTCTGCAGCAGCGTGCGGGCGATGCACAGCCGCTGGCGCTGACCTCCGGACAACCCGCTGCCCTGGTCGCCGAGTTCGGTGTCCAGCCCGTGCGGGAGACCGGCGACCACCGAGGCGAGACCGGCCATCTCCACCGCCTCCTGGATCTCGTAATCCGTGGCGTGGGGGTTGGCGTAGGTCAGGTTCTCCCGGACCGTGCCGCGCATCGCGGCGCTGTCCTGCTGGACGTAGCCGACCAGTCCGCGGACCGTGTCGAGCGGCAGGGACTCGATGTTCTGCCCGCTGAGCTGGACGCGGCCGCTGTCCGGCGCGTAGAAGCGCTCGATCAGCTGGAACATGGTGGTCTTGCCCGCGCCGGACGGTCCGACGACCGCCGTCAGCCCGCGGGCCGGCACGGTGAACGAGACACCGCCGAGCACCTGCGTCAGCTCCTCCTGCTTCCCGCGCCGGTAGGCGAACCGCACGTCGTGGAACTCGACCGCCGGACGGTGCTGGGCCAGCGGCCCGAAGGACATGGGGGGCCGTACGTCCGTCGTCCCGCTGCTCTCCTGCGGCATACCGGCCAATTCGTCGACCCGCTGGATCGCCGCCCGGCCCTGGACGAACTGGCCCACGCCCATGAAGAACGTCACCAGGGGCGAGACCAGTTGGAAGAGGTACATGATGAACGAGGTCAGGGTGGCCATGTTCATCTCGCCGCGGGCCACCCAGGTCATGCCGACGCCCACCACGACGGCCAGCGCGCCCTGTGTGCCGACGTTCATGGACGGCATCAGCAGCGCGTTGTAGGCGTTGACCCGGATACCGGAACGGCGCGCCTTGTCGGCCAGCTTGCCGATGCGCGCGGCCTCCCTGGGCTCGGCGCGGGAGGCCTTGACCGTGGGCAGCGCGGAGAGCACACGCTGGATGTCACTGGCGAACTCGCCGGTGTCGTCCCGGTTTTCCAGCGCGACCTTGCGCAGCTTGCGGGCGAGGGCGATGGACAGGACGCTGGCGGCGCCGAGGCAGCTCAGGGTGATGACCATCAGCCACAGGTCGATGAGGAACATCAGCACGACGCCGCCGATGACCGTGGCGCCGCTGACAATCAGCTGCGCGAGGCTCTGCGAGAGGGCGATCTTCACCAACGAGGTATCGGTGACCGTACGGGTGAAAATATCGCCCTGGGACTGTTTCCCGAATGCGGTGAGATCGGCGCGCAGCAGCCGTCCGGTCAGGATGCCACGGACATCGAAGACGATATTCTCCCCGGCCCGGCCGATCAGATAGGCCTGCAGCGAAGAGAACAGGGCCCCCGCGCAGAACAGCCCGACCAGCTGGGCAATGGGCCGGGCCAGCGAACCGCCGCCGCCCGCCGCCTCGATCAGTTTGCCGATGGCCCAGGGCTGCGCGAGCGAGGCGGCGACGCCCAGCAGCCCCACCAGCACGCCGCCGGCCAGCAGCCTGGTGTGCTGTCCGGCAACGCTTGCGACCGACCCGTTGCCGCTGCTTCGTGTCCCGCCTCTCAGGCCCGCGCGGTGCACATGACTCGCCATGAGTGCTCCCCCCGTATTGACGACGGTCGCTTCGCGCGCGAGAGCCCCGTCAGAGGGGATCCGCCGTCAAGAGGCTCGAAGCTAACATGGCGCCCGGTATCAAGTTATGGGTTAGTTGACTGCCTGCCGCGCCTCCCTTGAATTCATGGCAGCGGTACGCGAATGGCGTCAGTTAATTGCTCTGCTTTTTATTTGTTCCGGCGCCCGGAGACGTAAGGTTGCTCCGCCGTCGGCCGGCCTAGAAGCCGCGGGTGCGCTTGGCGGCGCGGCGGCCGCCGGCGGCCTCCTCCTCGACGCCCGGCGCGCGCAGGAACAGGCGGGCGACCTCGGCGCCGAGGTTCACCCCGACCGCGATGGCGAGCGCCAGCGACGCGGCCTGGATCAGCGAGGTGAGGCCCTCCGGCAGATGGCCCTGGGCGAAGTTGAGCAGCCCGAAGTACGTGGCGCTACCGGGCAGCAGCGGGCCGATGGCCGCGGTGACGTACGGGAGCGCGGACGCGTAGCGGTATCGGGACAGCAACTGCCCGAAGAGACCGACCAGGCCGGCGGCGATGGCGGTGGCGGGCACCGGGTTGATCTCGGCGACCCCGAGCGCGCCGTACACGGCCCAGGCGACACCGCCGTTCAGGGTCGCGAACGCCACGGTGTGACGTTCCTGCTGAAGCAGCACACAGAACGCCAGCGCCAGCAGCATGGACGCGACGATCTGCACCACCGGCTCGTCGTACGCCCCCAGTGCCTGCTCGGGGTTGAGCCGCCGGAGGCCGGGGTTCAGCTGGAGGCCGATGTAGAGCACGCTGAGGACGCCGACGACGATGCCGACGATGAGGTAGCCGACCTCCAGCAGACGGGCGGCGGCGGTGATGTAGTAGCCGGTCAGCCCGTCGTGGACGCCGGCGACCAGGGCCCGTCCCGGGATCAGTGCGAAGAGGCCACCGGTGATCACCGCGGAGGCCTGCACATTGGCGTGCGCCAGGCCGAAGGCGACGCCCACCGCCGCGGGCGGCATCGCCGCGACCACGAACTGGTAGAACTCCGGCAGCCCCCGCCCGGACGCGAGCCAGGCCAGCCGGTCGCCGAGCATCGAGCCCAGCGCCGCCGCGAAGAACACCAGCGCCTCACCGCCGACCAGCATGGAGGCCGCACCGGACAACAGCCCGGAGGCCACCGTCAGGGCCCAGCTCGGGTAGGGGTGGCGGTTACGGCGGATCTCGGCGAGGCCGCGGTAGGCCTCCTCCAGAGTGATGCCGTCGGAGGTGATGTCGTCGACGAGCTTGAAGACCGCGGACAGCCGGGTGTAGTCGACACCGCGGCGGCGTACCGTCCGGCTGGCGGTGACCGGGTCGTCGACCAGCGACGGCTGGTAGGAGATCGACAGCAGGGTGAAGGTGACGGTCGGCTCGACCCGCTCCAGCCCGTAGGCGTGCGCGACGCCGAACATCGCGGCCTCGACGTCCTCCGCGCCCTCACCGCCGGCCAGCAGGATCTCGCCGATACGCAGCGTCAGGTCGAGCACGCGGGGGACGGCCGGGCCGGTCTCCTCGTCACCGCGCTCGAAGCGCTCGGGGACCGGGCGCTCGTGGACCGGCATCCGGAGCATGGTCCGCATCCGGTCCTGCCAGGGCGCCTCCTTGGTGAGGCTGACCGCGGGGATGCCGTGCGGCGGGGTGAAGGCGCTCATCGCCGTGGCACCCACGGGGACGGGCAGCGGGGTCTGGCCGGTGGTGCTGCTGGGCGTGGTGAAGGCCGAGCCCTCCTGCTCGGCAGGGGCCTCCGGGCGCAGGCCGGCGGGCAGCGCGAACTCGGAGGTGGGGTGCTCTTCCTCGGGTACCGGCGGATACGGCACACCCAGCGGCGGGGTGAAGGCGCTGTGCGCCTCGTCCGACTGGGGCTTGCGGTCCTCGGGGGAACCGCTCTGGTCCGACGCCACCGTTCTTCGCTCCTCGTTGGCCTCCTGACGGATGTCAAGGACACGATGCCTGATGGCTATCTGCTGCGCTTCCTCGGGGCGGGCGTTTTCGGCTGTGGCGCCGTGCCGTATTCGGGGACTCACCTCCCCCCGCCTGCCCGCGGCCGGAGGGACACATTCCCCGGCACCCGGCCGCGCTCACGGGAGCGCGGCGGCGTGCGGGAGCGCGGTCAGCGTTTGGCGTGCCGGCCGCGGCGCGCGGACTCCGCGGGAGCGCCGTCCGGGGCGCCGCCCGGCGCGGGCGCCTCGGTCTTCTTCTTGCCGCGGGCGCGGAGGTACTCGATGACAATCGGCACGACGGAGACCAGCACGATCGCGACCAGGATCAGCTCGATGTGCTTGTGGACGAACTGGACCTTGCCCAGCGAGGCGCCGAGCAGCGTGACACCGGCGCCCCACAGCGCGCCGCCGATGAGGTTGAAGGTGATGAAGGAGCGGTAGTTCATCCGGCTCACACCGGCGATGATCGGGGTGAAGGTGCGCACGATCGGCACGAAGCGGGCCAGGATCAGCGACTTGGGGCCGTGCTTCTCGAAGAACTCATGCGCCTTCTCGACGTTCTCCTGCTTGAAGAGGCGGGAGTCGGGCCGCTTGAAGAGCGAGGGGCCGACCTTGCGGCCGAAGAGATAGCCGGCCTGGTCGCCGAGGACGGCGGCCAGCACGATCAGCGAGCACACCATCCACAGCGGGCGGTCGAGCTTGTTCGTCGTCACCAGCAGGCCGGTGGTGAACAGGAGCGAGTCGCCCGGCAGGAAGAAGCCGATCAGCAGGCCGGACTCCGCGAAGACGATCACCAGGACGCCGAGCAGGCCGAACGTCGCGATCAGATAGTCCGGGTCCAGCCACTGGGGGCCGAGCGCGAGAGTATTCACGGGGTGAAGGCTCCTGGGTCGAGGGCGCCGGATCGGGCGGTGCGGCGGGCGAAGCGGCGGGATACCGGCGCGTGTGCGGCCAAAGCTATCAACGCCGGGTGCCCCGACATGGTTCCAGGCGGGCCCCGGGCCCCCACCCGACGGCCCCCGACCGCTGGCCGTCCCCCCGGGGCCGGGTGATGCTGGCCGCAAGGAGGTGCGCGCCATGGGCATCGATGAATACGGCGGTGGACAGCATGCGCAGTCCGACGTCCTGGTGGTGACGACCAACGACGTCCCGGGGTTTCACGTGGAACGGGTGATCGGCGAGGTCTTCGGCCTGACGGTGCGCTCCCGGCACCTCGGCAGCCAGATCGGCGCGGGCCTGAAGTCGATGATCGGCGGCGAGCTGCGGGGCCTGACCAAGACCCTGGTCGAGACCCGTAACCAGGCGATGGAGCGGCTGGTGGACCAGGCCCGCTCGCGCGGTGCGAACGCGGTGCTGATGTTCCGCTTCGATGTCACGGAGGCCGCCGACGTGGGCACCGAGGTCTGTGCCTACGGCACGGCCGTGGTGATCGCGCCACAGGGCTGACCACCGGCAGGGCTCCGTACGGGCCGGGGTCGCGCTCCCCGGCCCGTACGGATCAGCGGTGACGGGCCGCGTTGGCCAGGATCGCGTCGCGCAGGTACACCGCGAGGCCGGGCCGGATCGCCTCGTAGGTGGCGGTGAAGCGCTCGTCGTCGACGTATATCCCGCCGAGGCAGCTGTGGAGGTCGTGGGAGCACTCGTAGTACGCCTCGCAGATGAACTGCCGGTGCTCCTCGGCGACGTCCATGGCCGCCGCGGAGTCCGCCGTCGCCCCCTCCGCGAGCAGGTCCGCCATCCTGCGGTGCAGGGCGTCGAGCTCCGCCGTCAGCCGCTTCCAGTCCTCCTTGGTGTACGCGGCCGTCCTGCGCACCGACTCCTTGTAGGCCTCGGTGTGGCCCCAGCGTTCCTCGACCTCCGCCGCGTGCTCGTCGGGGTCGAAGTCCCCGAAGGCCTCGAACTTCTCCTCCGGGGTGAGCCGTACGTTCATCCTGCGTGCCTCCATCGCGTTCTCGACGGCGGCGGCCATCTTCTGGAGCCGCTCGATCCGCGCGGTCAGCAGGTCGTGCTGGCGCCGCAGATGCTCCCGCGGGTCGGTGTCCGGATCGTCCAGGAGAGCCGCCACCTCGTCGAGCGGAAAGCCGAGCTCCCGGTAGAACAGGATCTGCTGCAGCCGGTCCAGGTCGTCGTCGCCGTAGCGCCGGTGACCTGCGTGATTGCGCTCGCCGGGCTGGAGCAGCCCGATCTCGTCGTAGTGGTGCAGGGTGCGCACCGTCACCCCGGCCAAGGTCGCGACCTGGCCCACCGAATAACTCATCTCCGCTCCTTCTGGTACGCGCTCCACGATGTGGCCTCACGCCGCGTGAGGTGCAAGTCCGCATGCTGAAAACGCCGTGAGGCGGCGGACCGGCGGGTGAGATCCTGCCGACCGTGATGGGGATAACGGATCTGTCCACGTATCTGGTGGGACTCGCGCTGATCATTCTGCTGCCGGGCCCGAATTCGCTGTACGTCGTGTCGGTGGCGGCCCGCCGCGGCCCGCGGGTGGCGTACCGGGCGGCGGCCGGGGTGCTGTGCGGTGACACGGTGCTGATGACGCTGTCGGCGGGCGGGGTGGCCTCGCTGCTGCAGACCACGCCGGTGCTGTTCGCCGTGGTCAAGTTCGCCGGTGCGGGCTATCTGACCTGGCTGGCGGTCGGGATGCTGCGCGGCGCCTGGGCGCTGTGGCGCGGCCGGGAGACGCGCCGGGCCGGGCGGGCCGACGAGGCGCCCGAGGCCCCGAAGGAGGCCGTGGAGCGGCCGTTCCGCAGGGCGCTGGTGGTCAGTCTGCTCAACCCGAAGGCGATCCTGTTCTTCATCTCGTTCTTCGTGCAGTTCGTGGACCCGTCCTACGCCCATCCGGTGCTGTCGTTCCTGACGCTGGGCGCCTGGGCTCAGCTGTTCAGCTTCACGTACCTGTCGGTGCTGATCTTCAGCGGGACGTTCCTGGCGGCGACCTTCCGCCGCCGCAGGCGGCTGACGGCCGGGCTGTCCGCCGGCGCCGGGGCGGCGTTCCTCGGCTTCGCCGCGAAGCTGTCGCTGGCGAGCGCGGGCTGAGCCGGGGCGGAGCGGGCTGAGCCGGGCCGGAGCGGGCCCGGCCGGCGCGCGGGTGCGGGCGGGTGGCGGTCCTCCGGGGCGGCCACCCGCCCGTCGCGCTTCCACTGGGTGAACCCTGGAGGCCCCATACCCCCTATGCCCTTATTGTCGGGTTCGAGGAGGTAGGCCGATGCCCGTGCACGACGTCCATGTCGCCGTCATCTACTACTCGTCGACCGGTACCGTCGCCGACCTCGCCCGCCTGATCGCGGACGCCGCCGAGCACGCCGGCGCCGACGTACGCCTGCGCCGGGCCGCGGAACTCGCCCCGCAGACCGCCATCGACGCCAACCCGGCCTGGGCCGCCAACGCCGCGGCCACCGCCGACATCATGGAGGCCACCCACGAGGACGTGCTCTGGGCGGACGGCGTGATCCTGGGGACCCCCACCCGCTTCGGCAATGTGTCCTCGCAGCTCAAGCAGTACCTCGACACCCTGGGCGGCCTCTGGCAGCAGGGGAAACTGGCCGACAAGGTCTACAGCGGCTTCACCGCGAGCGCCACCCGGCACGGCGGCCAGGAGTCCACGCTGCTCGCGCTCTACCAGACCGTCCACCACTTCGGCGGCATCCTCGTGGCGCCGGGCTATACGGACCCGGCGAAGTTCACCGACGGCAACCCCTACGGCACCTCCCACGTCGGCGGCCCCGACACCCCGCTCGACGACGACGCACGCACCGCCGCCCGCATCCAGGCGGAGCGCGTGGTGAAGTTCACCAAAGCCATCAAACACGGCCTTTCGCAGGCGAGTTGACGGGTAGGCGCGACAGATGACTCTGCACAAAGGCGCATCGACATCCGACCGCAAGCAGACCGGGCACGCGGTCAATCCCTTCTACGGGGAGGCCGACCCGGTCGCCGGGATGGAGACCTCGCCACCACGGCACACCCTGCCGGACGGCCCGCTCTCCCCGCACACCGCCTACCAGTTCGTGCACGACGAGCTGATGCTCGACGGCAACGCCCGGCTGAACCTCGCGACCTTCGTCACCACCTGGATGGAGCCGCAGGCCGGCATCCTGATGTCGGAGTGCCGGGACAAGAACATGATCGACAAGGACGAGTACCCGCGCACCGCCGAGCTGGAGAAGCGGTGCGTGGCGATGCTCGCCGACCTGTGGCACGCCCCCGACCCGTCGACCGCCATGGGCTGCTCCACCACCGGGTCCAGCGAGGCCTGCATGCTCGCCGGGATGGCCCTCAAGCGCCGCTGGATGCAGCGAAACAAGGACCGCTATCCGGGCCGCGCCCGCCCCAACCTCATCATGGGCGCCAACGTCCAGGTCTGCTGGGAGAAGTTCTGCAACTTCTGGGAGGTCGAGGCGCGCCAGGTCCCCATGGAGGGCGACCGCTACCACCTGGACGCGGCCTCCGCCGCCGCGCTCTGCGACGAGAACACCATCGGCGTGGTGGCGATCCTCGGCTCCACCTTCGACGGGTCGTACGAGCCGGTGGGCGAGATCTGCGCGGCGCTCGACGAGGTCCAGGAGAAGCACGGCTGGGACATCCCGGTCCATGTGGACGGCGCGTCCGGCGCCATGGTCGCGCCGTTCCTCGACCCGGAGCTGGTCTGGGACTTCCGGCTGCCCCGGGTCGCCTCCATCAACACCTCGGGGCACAAGTACGGTCTGGTCTACCCGGGCGTCGGCTGGGCCCTGTGGCGCGACGCCGCGGCGCTGCCCGAGGAGCTGGTCTTCCGGGTCAACTACCTGGGCGGCGACATGCCGACCTTCGCGCTCAACTTCTCCCGCCCCGGCGCCCAGGTCGCCGCGCAGTACTACACCTTCCTGCGGCTCGGCCGGGCCGGCTTCCGCGCCGTCCAGCAGGCCACCCGGGACGTGGCCCTCTCGATGTCCGAACGGATCCGCGCACTGGGCGACTTCCGGCTGCTGACCAGGGGCGACCAGCTGCCGGTCTTCGCCTTCACGACCGCGGACCACATCACCGCCTTCGACGTGTTCGACGTCTCCCGGCGGATGAAGGAGCGCGGCTGGCTGCTGCCCGCCTACACCTTCCCGGAGAACCGCCAGGACCTCTCCGTCCTACGGGTGGTCTGCCGCAACGGCTTCTCACTGGACCTCGCCGACCTGTTCCTCGCGGACCTGGAGGCGCTGCTGCCCGAACTCCGGGAACAGTCCGGCCCGATGGAGCGCCCGGAGAGCGTCGCCACCGCCTTCCACCACTGACCGGCGTCCGGCCCCGGTCAGCCGGTCCGGCCCGCACCCGGCCGGTCCGTGTCCCCGCCCGGCCGGTCCGTGTCCCGCGTCGCGTACGGGTTCTCCTGCCCGTCCGCCAGGACACCGACGAACGGCTCCCCCTCGCCGGCGAAGACATACGCCCCGCCCTCGATCCGCTCGATCAGCCCCCGCGTCCACGCGGCGCCGCTGTCCGCGGAGTGCACCCACATGTTCATGATCTCGCCGATGTGGCCGAGCTGACCGGTCCCGCCCTCGGGGGTGTAGTAGCCGGTGACCGTGGTGCGCCACTCCTGCAGCGCCCGCACCCGCTCCTGGAGCAGCGCCACCGCCTCGGCCCGCGGCAGATCGACCACGAAGCCGATGCCCGCGCTGAGCATGTCGACCTTCTGGTCCGGCTGGGAGAGCGCGGTGCGCAGCAGCGCGAAATACTCCGTCTCGCCCGCCGCGGTCAGCTCGTACTCGGTCCGCGGCGGGCCGCCGGCGGTGCTGGGCGCGATGTCGTGGGCGCGCAGCAGGCCTTGCTTGGCCATCTGTTTGAGCGCGTGGTAGATCGAGCCGGGTTTGGCGTTGGACCAGTCCTGGGCGCCCCAGTACTCCAGGTCGTTGCGCACCTGGTAGCCGTGCGCCCGGCCGTGCTGCCGCACGGCGCCCAGTACCAACAGCCGGATCGCCGACATCGTCTCCTCAATCCCTATCGCGCCCCCTCCGCCAGCCTAGAGCGCGCCGGGACCCCGCCCGCTACCCCTCCCGGCCTGCGCGCTCCGCGTCCACCAGCTCGAAGGCCGTCTTGCCGTCGACGGACTCGCGGAGGATGTCGGCGTGGCCGGCGTGCCGGGCGGTCTCCTCGATCAGATGCAGCAGCAGCCAGCGCATCGACTGCCGGGCCTCCGGCGGGAACCACGGCGCCGGAGGCAGCGGGAAGGTGTCGTTCAGGCTGGGCACGGAGCGGATGAACTCCTCCGTCCGCTGCGCCACCCGGTCCCAGAAGGCCAGCGTCTCGGCGAGTGTCTCGTCGTCCTCCAGCCGGAAGCTCAGATGCCAGGTGTCCTGGGTGCGCTCGATGGAGTGCGGCAGCTCCTGCGCGGTCTCGATCCAGCCCTGCTCGGTCTCCGCGACATGCTTGACCAGCCCGGCGAGCGACAGCTCACTGGCGGTCGGCCGCTGGGCCGCCTGTGCCCCGGTCAGCCCCAGGACGGCCCGGCGCAGCCCGCCGCGCTGGGCCTCCAGGAAGGCCAGCAGCGCGCCGGTCTCGTCGCCGTGGGCCTCGGCAAGAACGTGAGTGGGCATGGGGGTTCACCTTTCGTGACGTCCCGCGGCGGCCGGCCTCTCGCCGTCCGCCTTCCGACACCACTCAACGTAGAAGCCCTTGCGGTCAGCTTCTGTCCGCAACGCGCCACGGACCGCTCCCGGACCGCCGGAGGGGACACCGCGCCTCAGAACGGGAACCGCGACCGCCCGTGCTGGATGGAGATCCACTTGGTCGTGGTGAACGCCTCCACCATCGCGTCGCCGTTCAGCCGCCCCACACCGGAGCTCTTCTCGCCGCCGAAGGGCACGATCGGCTCGTCGTGCACCGTGGCGTCATTGACGTGGAACATCCCGGTGTCGATGCGCTTGGCGAACCGCACCCCGCGCTCGATGTCGCCGGTGTGCACGGCACCGCTGAGCCCGAACGAGGTCGCGTTGGTCAGCCGCACCGCCTCCTCGTCCCCGTCGAACGGCACCAGCAGCGCGACGGGCCCGAAGATCTCCTGCCGCAGCAGCGGCGAGTCCTCCGGCAGGCCGCTCAGCACGCTCGGCGCGACCAGCGTGCCCCGGGCCTCGCCCTGCAGGAGCGCCGAGGCGCCGTCCGCGACCGCGCGCTCCACCAGCGCGGTGATCGACTCGGCCTGGCCCTCGTTGATCAGCGGACCGATATGGGTCTGCGGGTCGGTCGGGTCCCCCACCTTCAGGGACGCGACCTTGGCGACGAACTTCTCGGTGAACTCCCGCTCCACGGACCGGTCCACGAGCACCCGGTTGGCGGCCATACAGACCTGCCCCTGGTGGACGAAGCGGCTGAAGACGGCGGCGTCCACGGCGTAGTCGACATCGGCGTCGTCGAGGACGACCAGCGCGCTGTTGCCGCCCAGCTCCAGCACGGTGTGCTTGAAGTGGGCCGCGGCGACCGTGGCGACGTGCCGGCCGACCTTCTCGGAGCCGGTGAAGGAGATGGTCTTGGGGACCGGGTGCTCGATGAGCGCGTCGCCGATCTCGGCGATGTCCGTGACGACGACGTTCAGCACGCCCGCCGGCAGCCCGGCCTCCTCGAAGATCCTGGCGACCAGACCGCCACCGCACACCGGGGTGTTCTGGTGCGGCTTGAGGACCACGGCGTTCCCGAGCGCGAGGGCCGGCGCGACGGACTTCAGCGACAGCAGGAAGGGGAAGTTGAAGGGGCTGATGACGCCCACGACACCGACCGGCAGCCGGTAGAGGCGGTTCTCCTTGCCGTCGATGGGCGAGGGCAGGATGCGGCCCTCGGCGCGCAGCGCCAGTTGAATGGCCTCGCGCAGGAACTCCCGGGCGAGATGGAGTTCGAAGCCCACCTTGGCGAGCGTGCCCCCGACCTCCGCGGCGATCGCCGCGCCCAGCTCCGCCTCGCGGTCGTCGATGATCCGCAGCACGCGCTCGAAGACCAGCCGCCGGGAATACGGATTGGTGGCGCCCCACTCCCGCTGTGCGCGCTCGGCGGCACGGTAGGCCTGATCGATCTCCGCTACCGTGGCGACGGGTATGGAGGTCAGTTTCTCGCCGTTGTACGGATTGAAATCAACGATGTCCCACGAGCCGCTGCCGGTCCGCCACTCACCGTCGATGAACTGATACGCCAACTCGTCGAAATAGGACATGCCATCCCGATCTGGAGAACAGGGCGCTCAGGGCGCCGCATTGGGGGGTGCTGACTCCTGATGGTGCGCCATCCTACCGATGCGTCATATCAGTTGGAGCAGTCCGCGCAAGAGGTCCCTGGACTCGGCGGGGTTGGGACCTTCTTTCTGGAGCCGGTCCATCACCCGTGCGTACTGGGCGACTTCCTCGGGCTTGTCCACATAGAGCGCGCTCGTCAGCTGCTCCAGGTAGACGACGTCCGGCAGACCCGACTCCTGGAAGCCGAGCATGGTGAACGCACCGCTCTCCCCGGCGTGCCCGCCGAGACTGAAGGGCATCACCTGGAGCCGCACATTGGGCCACTCGGACACCTCGATCAGATGCTTCAACTGCTCGCGCATCACCGCGCGTTCGCCGTACGGGCGCCGTAGCGCGGCCTCGTCCAGCACACAGTGGAACTGCGCCGACCGCTCGGCCACCAGCAGCTTCTGGCGCTCCATGCGCAGCGCGACCCGTCTCTCGATCTCCGCCGGCCCGGCGTCGGGCATCCCGCGCCGCACGACGGCCTGCGCATAGCTCTCGGTCTGCAACAGCCCGTGAACGAACTGGACTTCATAGACCCGGAGCAGAGAAGTGGCGCCTTCCAGACCCACATACGTCTGGAACCACCCGGGAAGCACATCGCTGTAGCTGTGCCACCAGCCGGCCACGTTCGCCTCCCGCGCCAGGGAGAGCAGCGCCTCACGCTCCTGGGCGTCGCCGACCCCGTACAGGGTGAGCAGGTCCTCCACATCCCGTGCCTTGAAGCTCACGCGGCCCAACTCCATGCGGCTGATCTTCGATTCGGACGCACGGATCGAGTAGCCGGCCGCCTCGCGGGTTATCCCGCGCGATTCACGCAGCCGACGGAGCTGCGACCCGAGCAGGATTCGCCGCACCACCGACCCGCTCGACTCACTTGCGGACACCTCTCAGACCCTCCTGTGACCCCACCCCGTCCAACAGTGGGCCGCA
>NZ_JBHYPE010000012.1:0-86463 GCF_042746015.1 Streptomyces sp. NPDC058773 | reverse complement strand
CCGAGCAGGATTCGCCGCACCACCGACCCGCTCGACTCACTTGCGGACACCTCTCAGACCCTCCTGTGACCCCACCCCGTCCAACAGTGGGCCGCAGTCTGCCACGTTCGGGCTTCGTTGAGTGCTCATCCGGTTACTGATACGTGCGGCCCCCGCAAGGCCTCCACAAGAAGTGGTAGGAAGAATTCCTGGTAAAGCGGCGCGAGCAGGGGCAATTGCGGCACGTGCACGTGCATCTGCCCTTGCATCTGTCTCGCGCATTGGGAACCATAGGCGTCGCACGCATGCACGCTCGTGAAAGATCCGCCGGATCCGGCTGCCCGGCCGGGGTCATGACGTCCGCGAACGCCAGGAGTGCCTCGCATGGGGACCAAGGTTTTGACCATGCTCGAGCCGTTATGGCAGGGCTTCCCTCCCGTCGACCCCCTGGCTGTCTCCGGATCCGCGTCCCGCACACTCCCGCCGCGCTATGAATCGGTGCGCTGTGCACGGGCGTTCACCCGCGAGACACTGCAGGGCTGGGAGCTGGACGAGCTCTTCGACTCGGTCGCCCTGGTCGTCTCCGAACTCGTCACCAACGCCCTGCGGCACGCGATCCTCGCGGCGCCGGAGCACGCCGACAGCACCCCGCCCGCCCGGCTCCATCTGATGCGCTGGTCCTCCCGGCTGGTCTGTGCCGTACGGGACCCGAGCGATGACTCACCGGTCGCCGGGGAGGCGGACTCCGCCGCGGAATCGGGGCGCGGGCTCTACCTCGTCGACTCCTTCAGCGACAGCTGGGGCTGGCATCCGCTGGCCGGCGCCGCGCACGGCAAGATCGTGTGGGCCCTCTTCCGGCTGCCGTAGCCGTGCCGTACACCGGGCGCACCGCGAACTGCGGGCGCCCGGTTTCCCGTTGCGCACGCATCACCGCCTACGGGCGCGCACTCCCCCGCGGCCGCCGGACCGCGTCCGGGCGCTCAGTCCCGTACGAGATGGTCGAACTCGCCGTCCTTGATGCCGAGCAGCATCGCCTGCACCTCGGCCGGGGTGTAGACGAGCGCCGGGCCGTCCGGGAAGCGCGAGTTGCGCACCGCGATGTCACCGCCGGGCAGCTTGGCGAACTCCACGCAGGAGCCCTGCGAGTTGCTGTGCCTGCTCTTCTGCCATGCCACATCACGGAGATCTGTGGCGGCCATGCCGTTGTATGCGTGGGGCACAGGGGTCTCCCGGTGATAAATGGTGTCAACTGCCCGGGATCATAGCTGCGTTCACATGCGGATGCATGCGCAGATGCACGTGCACGACACCGGGTGCCGAGGCCGTCACAGCTCGTCGAGCACGGTCACCGGCCCCTCACACACGGTCGCCGGCCGGCCGCCGCCGCGGACGCGATACGCCGTCACCTGGTACGGACCGACAGGACCGCGGCCCTCAGGGACACCCAAGAGACGTATGCCACGCCCTCCGGGTTCCGGATCGGGGCGATCCGTCCGCCCGCCGGCAGGGTCCGGCACCGAGCACCTCCCCGGACAAACGACGGAGGCTCCCCACGCATCGGACGTAGGGAGCCTCCGGCCCGTCACCGGACGGTGGCCGTCACCGGGACGCGTAGGGCAGCAGCGCCATCTCCCGCGCGTTCTTGACCGCACGGGCCAGCTGCCGCTGCTGCTGCGCGGTGACCCGGGTGATCCGGCGGCTGCGGATCTTGCCGCGGTCCGAGAGGAACTTCCGCAGCAGATCGGTGTCCTTGTAGTCGATGTAGCTGATGCCCGCCGCGTCCAGCGGATTGCGGCGGGGCTTGGGCGTTTGCCGCGGGTCGTGCCGTCGGGGCATGGGGAGATTTCCTTGTGCGTACTGGGGGCCGGTCCGGCGCGTACGGACGCGGGCCGGCTTACGGAACGGGGTCGAGGAGCGCGTCGAAGGCAGGCGGCAGGCTCTTCCAGGCCGGCGGGCCGCCCGCGTACTCGGCGTCGGTGAGCAGACAGGAGTCCAGCAGGGACCGCAGGCCGTCGCGGTCCAGGCCGGGTGAGACGAAGACCAGGTGCTGGGTGCGGTCACCGTGCTCGGGGTGCCAGTCCAGGGCGGCCGCGGCCCGGCGCGCCGGCGGCACCATCTCCCAGGCGGCGTCCGGCAGTGCGGCCAGCCACGGCCCGGCGTTCTCCACACACAGCGCACCGCCGGCCGCGTCCCAGGACAGCAGCGTGTCCGGGCGGTCGGCGAGCCAGAACCGGCCCCGGCTGCGCGCGGCCGCACAGGTCAGGTCCTCCAGCGCGGCATGGAGCCGCTCGGGGTGGAAGGGCCGGCTCCGCCGCCAGACGAGCGTGCCGACCCCCTCCGCGTCGGCCTCCTGCGGCAGCAGCGCACAGGCCGGGTGCTGCCGGTCCGCGGCCGCGCCCACATCGAATCCGGCCGTCGCGGCGGCCGCCAACTCCCCGGATTCCACCGGCACCTGGTGTGCCGTCGGGTGCAACTGCCCGAGCAGCGCCAGGTCGGCCGGTTCCGCCCGCTCCTCCCCCGTCGCGATGGCCAGCACCGGCGCGTACTCCAGCTGCCGTGCGAAGGTGTCGGCGACCGTGCGCTGATCGGAGGCCGCGGCGGCCAGGCCCGCCTCCGCGAGGTCGTCACCGCAGCCGAGGTACGGCAGCAGCAGCGCCAGGTCGACGGCGGTGAGCACGCCGGTCAGCGCGAGGTTCTCGCTGCCGCAGGCGGTGACCACCTCGGCCATCGCCTTGGGCTCGACCGAGTCCCACAGTTCGACGACCGCCAGCCGGCAGGTCCGCCCGGCGGCCAGCCGCTCCAGCTCGGGCACCAGGTCCTCGCGCAGCGCACAGCAGGCGCAGTCGTTGACCAGCGGTGCGTCACCGGCGTCGAGCACACCGCCGGCGTCGCGGACGGTGCGCCGGACGGTGCCGTCGGCGGACAGGGCGAGGTCGTGGTGGAGCGCGACGCTGCCCGGCACGGTCCGCAGCAGCCGCTCGACGGCGGCCTGCCGCGCCTCCGCGTGCAGGCCGCCCACGAGCACCACGTCGAGCCGCTCCATCAGCGGGCCCCGCGGTTGCCGTAGCGACGCTCGAACCGCTCGACGCGGCCCGCGGTGTCCAGCACCCGGGCAGTGCCCGTGTAGAAGGGGTGGCTCGCCGAGGAGGTCTCGACGTCGATGACGGGATAGGTATTGCCGTCCTCCCACTCGACCGTCTTGTCGCTGGTCGCGGTCGAGCGGGTCAGGAAGGCGAAGTCGGCGGCCCGGTCGCGGAAGACGACCGGCCCGTAGGCGGGGTGGATTCCAGGCTTCATGACGGTCCTCAGCGCTCCTCTCGGAAGGTCACGTGACGACCGGCGACCGGGTCGTACTTGCGCAGTTCCAGGCGGTCGGGGTCGTTACGGCGGTTCTTGCGGGTCACGTAGGTGAACCCGGTGCCGGCGGTGGACCGGAGCTTGACGACCGGGCGTATTTCGTTGCGGGCCATGCCAGGTAGTATACGGAAATGGTTTCCATTTTCAATAGGCTCTCACCAGGGCCGACGACCGAAGGGATCGCACCGTGTCCGCCCATTGCCAGCTGACCGGCCGCTCACCGGGCTTCGGCAAAGCCGTCTCCCACTCGCACCGCCGCACGCCCCGCCGCTTCGACCCGAACATCCAGCGCAAGCGCTACTGGCTGGAGAGCGAGGGCCGGCACATCCGGCTCACGCTGAGCGCCAAGGGGATCAAGACCGTGGACACGATCGGGATCGAGGCGGCGGTCGCCCGCATCCGCGCACGAGGAGGAAAGGTCTGATGGCCAAGCTGAGCAAGATCGCCAAGAACGAGAAGCGCCGCGCGACGGTCGCCCGCTACGCGGCCCGGCGCGCCGTCCTCAAGGCCCTGATCCGCAGCCCGCACACACCGGAGGAGGAGCGCACCGCCGCCCGGCGCGAGCTGTCCCGCCAGCCGCGGGACGCCAGCGCCACCCGGGTCCGCAACCGCGACGCCGTCGACGGGCGCCCCCGCGGCTACTTCCGCACCTTCGGCCTGTCCCGCGTACGGCTGCGCGATCAGGCGCACGCCGGGTATCTGCCGGGCGTCCGCAAGTCCAGCTGGTAGCCACCACCGGCCGTCCGGCCCGGGGCAGCCCCCTGGACCGGACGGCCGGACCGTTCGGGTCATACTGGACAGAACGCCCGTCGCCCCCGACGAAAGCGAGCAGCCCCGTGCTCCGCAACGCCTTCGAGCCCTGGCACCTGATCCTGATCATCGCGGTCCTGGTGCTGCTCTTCGGCTCGAAGAAGCTGCCCGACATGGCGCGCGGCCTGGGCCGCTCGATGCGCATCCTCAAGTCCGAGGCGAGCGCCCTCAAGGACGCCGCGCGGAAGGACGACGCACCGGCCGAGGCGCCCCGTACGGAGTCCGCCGCCCGGCACTGACACCGGGGCGCCGGCCCCTCACCGGCCCCTCAGTGGTCGCCGCCCTCGTCGATCAGCCGCCGCACCTCGCGGTCGATCAGCCCCAGCCGGGCCTCGGCGACCAGCGGCACCGCGCGGCGCTGCCGCCGTGCCTCGGCGAGATCGATCTCCACGGCGACCAGCGCGGGCTCCCACTTGGGCGCCTGCGCCACCACGGCTCCCCGCGGGTCCACCACCCGCGAGCCGCCCCAGAACGCCGCGCCGTGCTCATTGCCCACCCGGTTCACGAAGACCACCCAGCACTGGAGCATCTTCGCCGTATAGGACAGCAGGGTGTCCCAGTACAGACCGGTGTCCATCGCCTCAGGGTCCAGGCTCGCCGCGCTGTTGGTCGGCACGAACAGCACCTCGGCGCCGTCCTGCACCGCCAGCCACGGCAGCGCCGGCTGCCAGGCGTCATTGCACACCAGCGTGGCCCCCCGGCCGCCGCTCCTGGCCCGCGTCAGCTCGTACGCCCGCAGCGACTGCCCCGGGCTGACGTGCTTGCGCTCCTCCCAGGCCAGGTAGTTGGGCAGATACAGCTTGCGGTGCGCATGCACCAGCTCACCGGCCGCATAGTGCGCCGCGGTGTTGTACGCCCGCAGACTGGTGTGCTCATGGAAGCCGACCAGCACATCGGGGCCGCGGGTGCTGAGCGCCAGCAGCCGCGGGTCGTTCGCCTCCAGGGACTCATCACGGCTGAGCGCGCCCAAGTGATAGCCGTGCAGGCTCAGTTCGGGGAAGACCACCAGATCCACGGCCTGCGCCGCCGCCTGCCCGATCTGCTCGCGGGCGATATCGAGGTTCTCCTCCACCCCACCCAGCACACAGTCGGTCTGCGCCAGCGCAATGAGCATGGCCCCACCTCATCGCCTCATCACTTTTGCGGCCTTCACCCCAATTTTGCCAGAGCCCGGAGGTGGCGGCACGGCCCGGCGGAACATCCCGTTCCGTCCCGCTTCAAACCCCCCGGAGACGGGTCCCCACCAATGAGCGAAAGAACGATCCTTCCCGTACCGGACACGGGTTTTCACACGTTGATCCGCACGATCCGTCGTACGCCCCGCAGGGCCGCTTCCAGCCGCAGCGCCGCCCGGCGAACAAGGGCACGACGGTCCACGGTCGAGTCGCCGGCGATGCCGACGGCCGTCTCGACCGGGCGGCCCCGGCCGAGCGGCCCGCCGGACCCGCTCGGCCGGCCGCCGGCCCCCCGAAGGAGGCCGACCGCCGGCCGACCGCGGCGGCCCGCCCGCTCATCTGCGTCGCGTACGGGACCGGCGCAGCAGCAGCGCCCCGCCCACCAGCAGCCCACCACCCGTCCCGGCCAATGCGGCCAGCTCCTCGGCCCCGGTGGCCGCCAGCAGCCGCGAGCCCGCCGACGCCCCGGCGTGCGCCACCGCGCCCACCCGCGCCTCCTGCGCGGGCCGAGCGGCAGGTCCGGGGACGTGCCCGGGGGTCTGGCCGCGAGCGTGCGCGTGAACGTGCCCGTGGGGGTGCCCGGGGGCGTGCTGCACCGGCGCCGTGACCGGGTGCTCGGCCCGCCGCGGGGCCGGCCACTGCTCCGGGGCCGGGCGCTGCTCCGGCCGCGGGGCGTTCCAGTGCACGCCCGGGGCCTGCTCCGCTCCCGGCGGCCGCTGGGGCATCGGGCCCTGCTGCCCCGGCGGCGGCTGGTGCGGCCCCGACACCGGCGGCGCACCGTTCCCGCACGCATTGCCCATGGCCGGGTTGAGCGCCGCTCCCCCGTCCACCGAATTGCCGCACACATTGACCGGGGTGTCCACGGACACCTGCACACTGTTCCCGGACAGCACCCCGGGAGAGTTCCTCGCGCCCCCTGCGGCTCCGGCATCCGCGTACGCCGCGCCGCCGCCCGCGCCGAGCACACCCGACGCCGCCACGAACACACACGCCTTCAGGCTCTGTCGCATCTGTCATCCCTCATCTGCAGTCGTGGCGTACGGACCGCCGCCCGCACCCCGCTGCTCACACGACCGGGCGGCCGGCAGCGCATACGCGGCGCCGGCCGCCCGGGGGCACAAGCGTGAACGGCCCGAGGCCGTGGGCCGGTCAGTGGTTGCCGACACCGTTCCCGGAGAGGATCGGGATGCCGTCGGCGATGTGCGACAGCGGCTCGTCGCCCTTGGCCTGCGTCGAGTTCTTGGTGCACTGCTGGTTCTGCGGGTTGGACAGCAGGTTGATGTCCTGGACCTGAAGTCCGCCCAGGAGCTGCACGGGCACCTTGCCCGCGGCGAGGCACAGCTCGTTCAGCGAGCCCTGGACGAGGCCGAGCTGGGGGCTCAGGCTGCCGCGCGTGGTGGAGTTGCCGAAAAACGAGCGCGCCCCGTTGCCGTTGACCGTCCTGGTGCCCTCGTGGTCACCGATCGCCATGGCCTGCGGAGCGGCCGCAGCGGAAATTCCGACCAGCGAAGCCGCCACGGCCGCGCCCGCGAAAATCTTCTTCATCACGAAACCCTTCAGGAGAAGGAACTCCCGACACGGGAGCCCTGTTTGAACAACCCGCCATACCGGCTTGAGTTCTGCACCATCACCCGAATAGCAGGCATGAAGCTCCCGAAAAGGCATCACCCTCATCGCGGCGGCGACCACGCCCCAATTCGCTTACGGCCAGTGCGACTTGTCGGATCGGCGCGCCAATTCCCGGACATGCCACAGGGCCTGCCCCGCCAATGAACGGATACGCAGGCCCTGTTTCGTTACGGACGGCGTGCCAATGCCCTGGCAGCCCCATCAAACTCGCAAGGGCACTGGCACGCTTCCCTCCACACATCATTCCTAACGATCCGGCGCACCGGAGTTCGGTCACGAGGGAATAACATTTCCGCCCCGGCGCCGGACAGCAGAAACCCGGGCCGCCCGGAAGAAGGAGGACCGGGCGGCCCGGGTGCTGTTCGGCAGCTCAGTGGTTGTGAGCGCCGTTCCCCGAGAGGATCGGGATGTTGTCCAGGATGTGCGACAGCGCCTCGTCGCCCTTGGCCTGGGTGGAGTTTTCGGTGCACTGCTGGTTCTGCGGCGACGACAGAATGTTGATGTCCTGGATCTGACCCAGGGCACCACCCTGAATGGGCAGCTTGCCCACCGCGAGGCACGGCTTGTTCAGCGAGCCCTGGATCAGGCCGATCTGCGGGCTCATGTAGCCGTACGTGGTCGAATTCCCGAAGGCCTCCGCAGCGCCATTACCGTTGACGGAAGACGTACCGTGGTGGTTACCGATCGCCATCGCTCCAGGGGCGGCAGCGGCGGCCACACCAACAATGGAAGCAGCCGCGGCCGCGGTCGCCAGAACCTTCTTGATCATTTTGGTCCTTCGTGTTTCGGGATTGCCCTTGGGCCGGGCAATCTGCCCAACTCGCAAGGAGGTTTTTGGTTGTTCTCATTCACTCAAACAGCCGCGTGCCCTGAACCGCGTTTCCCGAGGCATCCGATCGCGCCCGGCACTCGGAATGAGAAATCATCGAGGTGTGCTGCCGCGCCTCGTCGGCGGGCCTCGCGACTACTTGAGCGGAAGCCCGCCGAGCAGCGAGGTCTTCTTCGTCGCTCCGGTGACGCCACGGAGCAGCTTCTTCGCGTTGGTCGACCTGACCTTGCCCTCCGTGGTCCTGACCGTTTTGACCAGGGGCGTGATCTGGTGACCGTCCAACTGCTTGCTGCTCAGCGCGTCATTCAGCCCGCCGTTGAGGCTCATGGTGGGAGTTTTGGGCTGCGCGGCGAAAGCGGGCGCGGCGGCGGCCAGCGCCATCACGGATCCGGCGACAACCGCGGCAGACTTTGCGTACTTCACTTCAACTGTCCCTTCTCGGGCGGTGCTTCCACGGTCCGGCGACATCAGCGCCGCGCGAGCAATCACTTCGCTGCTCGGCCCACCGCTTTCAGCGTGACTAACGAGTGCCTCCGCCCGGAGAAACCCTGAAGGGTTTTCTTCTCGGCCAATCCGCCCGAAAATCAAGCGCGTTGTGCGTGTGCCCACCGGAGGCTAAGGGCGACCGGCCCCGGCTCGCAGTGAACTGCGCACCGGGGCCGGGCCACATGGACACGGCTCGAATTGCTTCGAGTCAGTGGTTCAGGCAGGTGTTGCCGAACGCCGGGTTCAGCAGAGCAACGATGTTGATGGTGTTGCCGCACAGGTTGATCGGGATGTGCACCGGAACCTGGATGGCGTTGCCGGAGATGACACCGGGGGAGTTCTTGGCACCGCCGGCGGCACCCGCGTCGGCGAACGCCGGCGCTGCCGAGCCCACCGCCATGAGCGTGCCGGCGGTGATCGCTGCGACCTTTGCGTACTTCACTTTCAGCCCTTCCTTGCAGCGGGTCCGTAGCGAACACGACCGTCGTGTCGCTCGGGCGCTGAGCTGCTCGCCCGTAACACCGCTGACGATATTGGTAACGATTGCCCCTCCTGGACGAAACTCTCGCCAGGAGGTTTTCGGAGGAATCGCCCGATGGGTGCAAGACCGTTTCGGGAGATTGCCACCATGCATACGACGCGGAAAAAACACCGGAGTTCGAACGGACGAGGCACCCGCCGAATGCAAATTCCTGCCCGCAGAGGGAACGCGAAATTCCGTCCCTACGGTTCATGACGGGGTGCCGCAGGCCCCGGACCGCTCATGGAACGAGAGCCGGCGGTCCGGACCTGCGGCCGATGGCCGGCTCAGTGGTTGCCGACGCCGTTGCCCGAGAGGATCGGGATCTCGCTGAGGATGTGCGACAGCGGCTCGTCACCCTTGGCCTGCGTGGAGTTCTCCGTGCACTGCTGGTTCTGCGGGTTGGACAGCAGGTTGATGTCCTGCGCCTGAATCCCGCCCAGGAGCTGCACGGGCACCTTGCCCGCAGCGAGGCACGGCTTGTTCAGCGAGCCCTGGATGAGCTCCAGCTGCGGGCTCATCCGGCCCACCGTGGTGGAGTTGCCGAACGCGCTCTTGGCACCGTTCCCGTTGACCGTGGACGTGCCGTTGTGGTTCCCGATCGCCATCGCCTGGGGGGCGGCCGTCGCCGAGATTCCGACGACGGACGCGGCTACCGCCGTCGTGGCCAGGACCTTCTTGATCACGATTTACCCTTCTCGAAGCGGAGTGCCCGTATCCGGAGCGCACTGGTCAACTCGCTTCTGAGAGTGCGGTTTCGCCCTTTCACCCGAATGCCACGAAGCTATGGATACATATCACCGCCCGCTCGACTCGACTGCATTCAGGGGGCTTTGGGCATACGAAAAGCCGGTACGCAAAACGCGTACCGGCCTTCCGGCGAGAGGCCGTCCGCGTACGGCCGGCCCTCAAAGGCCTGAAACTTCTCAGACGTTGGCGCAGATGTTGCCGAACGCCGGGTTGAGCAGGCCGCCGATGTTGACGGTGTTGCCGCAGACGTTGACCGGGATGTCGACCGGGACCTGGATGAGGTTGCCGGAGATGACGCCGGGGGAGTTCTGGGCGACTCCCGCCGCGCCGGCGCCGCCGTGCGCACCGGCCACACCGGCTCCGCCCAGCACGGCGACGCCGGCGGCAGCGGACAGGACGACGGCCTTGGAAACAAACTTCACGGTGAACCTCTTCACTGAGCAGCAAGCAGAAATCTGTGCGCCGCCTTAAGGCGACAAGCTGCTCAACTCACCAACCCTGCCGAAGGTAGCGGTTCATTCGGGTGAATGGCTGGGTCGAGTCCGGTGGGGTGGGGCGGGATTGGCGACGGGGCATTTTCGTGGCGAAAGGCACTCGCAACAGGGCGCCGTGCAAAGCAGATTGTCATTGGGATGGGTGTGAGGGCGCCTTCGCAGTGATGCATGTGCCGGTAATGGGGCGGTGGTTGGGGAGGGCACCGGTTGGGGAGGGCGGTGGATCTCGGCGGGCGTGCGGGGAGCGGGCGGCGGGCGTCGTGGGGACGGTTCGGGAGGGAGCCGGCCGTGTCCGGCCGTGAACGGTCCGGAGCGGCCGGCCCCCGCGGGCTCGGCATCGTGTCGTTCGTGCTGGTCAGGGCGATTGTCAGTGGCCGGTGCGAGACTCGGGAGCATGAGATGGGCGGTGGTGGAGACGGGCGACGGGGGTGCTCGTCTCTGCCCGCTCGGAGCGGACGGGCGGGCCGCCGGGCCGGTGCTGCGGGAGCGCTCGCTCGCGGCGGCGGTGTGCGAGCGGCCCGAGGTCGAGCGGTGGGTGTGGCGGTCCACCGCGGGGATCTACCGGCGGCTGCTGGCAGCGGGGGTGCGGGTCGAGCGCTGCTATGACGTGGAGGCCGCGGAGGCGCTGCTGATCGGCCATGAGGAGGGGCAGTCGGGGCAGCCGCGTTCGCTGGCCGCCGCCTGGGCGCGGCTGCGCGGCCTGCCCGTCCCCGTTGATGCGCCGGTCCGTACGGCCGAGACCCAGCCGTCGCTGTTCGAGCCAGGACCGGTGCCGCTGCCGCCCGGGACGGACGAGCTGACGGCGCTGCTGGAGGTCTATGCCGGCCAGGTGGCGCGGGCGGGGCGGGCCGAACACCCCGACCGGATGCGGCTGCTGCTGGCCTCGGAGTCCGCGGGCATGCTGGTCGCGACGGAGATGGGGCGGGCCGGGGTGCCGTGGCGCGCGGAGGTGCACCGCGAGCTGCTCGACGGACTGCTGGGCGAGCGGTATCCGGGCGGACTGGAGCCGCGCCGGATGGCGGAGCTGGCCGATGAGGTGTCCCGGGCCTTCGGGACGGGTGCCCGGGTGCGCCCGGACCTGCCGAACGAGATCATCAAGGCCTTTGCCCGGGTGGGGATTTCCCTCACCTCGACCCGCAAATGGGAGCTCCAGCAGATCGACCACCCGGCGGTGGCACCGCTGCTGGAGTACAAGAAGCTCTACCGTCTGCACACCGCCCATGGGTGGTCCTGGCTCCAGCAGTGGGTGCACGACGGCCGGTTCCGCCCCGAGTATCTGCCCGGTGGCACGGTCTCCGGCCGCTGGACCGCCAATGGGGGCGGCGCGCTGCAGATCCCCAAGGTCATCCGGCAGGCCGTACGCGCCGATCCGGGGTGGCGCCTGGTGGTGGCCGACGCCGACCAGATGGAGCCGCGGGTGCTGGCGGCCGTCTCCCGTGACCGGGGGCTGATGGAGGTGGCCGGCAGCGGCGAGGATCTGTACGCGGATCTGGCGGCCCGTGCGTTCGGCGGGGACCGTGACCGGGCCAAGCTCGGTCTGCTGGGCGCCATTTACGGACAGACGTCCGGCGACGCCCTCAAGCACATGGCCGATCTGCGGCGCCGCTATCCGGCCGCGGTGGCGTATGTGGACGAGGCCGCCCGCGCGGGCGAGGAGGGCCGGCTGGTGCGCACCTGGATGGGCCGCACCTGCCCGCCCGCGTCCGTGGTACCGCCCGACGAGGCCGGTCTGCCCCAGGAGGAGCCCACGGGGTACGGCGGCAGCTCGGCGGCGTCGCGGGCGCGCGGCCGGTTCACCCGCAACTTCGTCGTGCAGGGCAGCGCCGCCGACTGGGCGTTGCTGATGCTGGCCGCGCTGCGGCATGCGCTGCGGGCCGGTGGGCTCCGCGCCGAGCTGGTCTTCTTCCAGCACGACGAGGTGATCGTGCACTGCCCCGCCCGGGAGGCGGCGGCGGTCTCCGAGGCGATCACGGCGGCGGCCGATACGGCGGGGCGCATCGCGTTCGGGGAGACTCCGGTCCGTTTTCCGTTCACCACGGCGGTGGTGGAGTGCTATGCGGACGCGAAGTGAGGCGGGGCGGGTGGCGCGCGGCGTGGTGGGAAACACCGTCCGGCGGGGCGGTGGCGGCGCGTGCGGAGTGACGATCGTGAGCAGAAGGCCGTTGTCCGTCCGTGCCGAACGAGGAGTGCCCGTATGAGCGTCCAGCCCGAGATGCAGCTCCGGTCGGCGATGCAGGTGCATCCCGAACTCCTCCCGGCCTTTGAGGCGTTGCCGCCGGTCTTTGACCCGTACGAGGACATCGAGGGCACCCGCGCGGGGTTCCACGAGATGCTGGCCGCGTTTCCGGCCGACCGTACGGGGGTGGGCAGCGAGCGGTTCGAGGTGCCACGGGCCGACGGCAGCGCCCTGATGGTCGAGGTCTACCGTCCGGCGGATGGAGCGAGCGGGGAGGGCGCGGGGAGGGCCGACCGCGCGGAGGCGGGGCGCGTGCTGCCCGCCGTATTGCACTTCCACGGGGGTGGGTACGCCCTCGGCCGGTCGCTGCCGGGGCAGGACCGTGCGGCGATCGCGCTCTGCCGTGAGCTGCCCGCCGTCGTCGTCACCGTCGAATACCGGCTCGCCCCTGAACACCGCTATCCGGCCGGGGTGGAGGACTGCTATCTCGCTCTGGAGTGGGTGGCGGGGCGAGCCGGCGACCTGGGCATCGATCCCGCGCGGATCGCCCTCACCGGCAAGTCCGCGGGCGGTGGGCTCAGTGCCGCCGTCGCCCTGATGGCCCGGGACCGTGGCGGCCCGTCGCTCGTCCACCAGTCGTTGTGCGTCCCGGATCTGGACGACCGGGTGGGGGCGGACGAGGTGACGACGGGGACCGAGGGGCCCGTGGAGGCGCGGGTGGCCACCGGGCGGAGTATCCAGCGGGCCTGGCGGCACTATCTGCCGGAGGGGACGGTCGCGGCGGAGGCGTATGCCGCGGCGGCGCGCGCCACCGACCTGTCCGGGCTGCCGCCGGCCCATGTGCTGGTCTGCGATCTCGATCCGCTGCGCGATGCGGGGCTGGCGTACGCCCGGCGGCTGATGGATGCCGGGGTGCCGGTCACGGTCCGCAATGTGCCCGGCGCCTGGCACGGCTTCGAGCTGTACGCCCCGGAGACCCGGGTGGCGAGGGAGATGACGGCGCACTGGACGGGGCAGTTGCGGGCGGCGCTGTATCCGGTGGTGATGTGAAGCGGGGGTGGGCGTCCTGGGCTTCCGTGGGGGCCTGAATCGGGCGCCGGCCGGCGATGTCCGGGCGGGGCCCACGTCCTGGAGGGTGGGGTGAAACGGGTGCCGGTCGCCCCCTCTGTGTCGTGGCCTGGAAACCGGGGGGCGGTCTCCTGCCCCGAGCAGGGATCGGGCACCGGGGCCGGTGTCCCGTTCTGAGCGGGAGGTCGGGCTCAGTCCGTGGCGTCCGGCGCCTCGGGGGCCGGGCCCCCGACGGTGGAGATCAGGCCACGGGTGATCCGCGTCATCGTCCCGACCAGCAGCTCACGAGGCTGGTCGGGGCGCTCCAGCCACCACAGCGCGAGCCCGTACAGCGCGCTGCGGATCGCCTCCCCCAGGGGCTCCAATTCGGCCTCGGGGAGGCCGGGCACGAATGCGCGCAGCAGCGCCATGTCCGTCTCGCGCTGCCGGCGCTGCAGCTCACGGTGGAAGTCCTGTACCTGCGCGTCTCCGGTGGTGTCCCGGAACATCATCCGCCAGGTGTAGGGATGGCTCTCCACATACCCGAACCAGGCGTCGTACATGGCGGCCATCCGCGTGCCCAGATCGCCCTCGCCGTGCAGGAGTTCGCGGAGCGGGGCGGCGGCAAGTGCGTCGCGGTGCCGCTCCAGCAGGGCGAGATGCAGTTCCTGCTTGGAGTCGAAGTGGCGGTAGAGCATCGGCTTGCTCAGGCCCGCCTCGGCGGCGATCTCCCCGATGGTGGTGCCCGCGAAGCCGCGCTCGGCGAACAGCCGGGCCGCGGCCTCCTCGATACGGGTCCTGGCCGCGGCGCGCGCGGCGCGTCCCCGGTCGATCTCGCTCATCTGGTCCCCTCCCTGCGATCTGGCTCGAATCCGGTGTGAATTCGGCTCGCCATGGCCGTTGCCATGAAGGATACTGGATCGTGTACCACTTGGTATACGCATGAGTAACTTAGAGCGGGGGCTCGTCGTGATCCTTTCCGTGCACATCGCCGATGTCGGCGTCCGCGCCGTACGCAGCGTTCTCCGTGCCTGCCCACGGCCCGGGGCGACTCCCGGCCTCCGGTATGCGGAGACCACGCTCACCGGCGCCATCGCCGCCGGGCCGCCCAAGGTGTGCCCCGGCCGCGCCGCGCTGCTGGCGTCGTGGGACGACGATGCCGCGCTCGACCGATTTCTCGCCGACGATCCGCTGGCGGGCCTGCTGTCCGATGGCTGGCAGGTGCGGTTGCAGCCGCTCCGGTTCTCCGGTTCCTGGGGGCCGATGCCGGTCGAGATCGGCCCCGGCGCCGCGCGGGACCAGGAGGACGGGCCGGTTGCCGTGCTCACCCTCGGGCGACTGCGGCTGCGCCGTGCCCTGTCGTTCCTGCGTGCCAACTCCCGGGCCGCCGGCCGCGCCGCCGCCGACCCCTCGATGACCGCTTCGGTCGCCCTGGCCCGGCCGCCCCGCTTCGTCGGCACCTTCTCCCTGTGGCAGAGCGCGGCGGCGATGCAGCGTTACGCCTACGGCGCCGCGCAGCCCGAGCACAAGGAGGTGATCAGGGACCACCGGACGAAACCGTTCCACCATGAGGCCGGCTTCCTGCGGTGCCGGCCCTATGCCGCCCAGGGCAGGCTGGACGGCCGCGAGCCGGTGGCGGAGGCCGCGAAGGTGCCGCGGATATGTTGAGGCGGGTGGCGGAGCGTTGAGGCGGGCCGCGGGTTTTGGGCCGGGACTGCGGGCGGCGGGGGTCCCACGGGGGTGGACCCGCGCGCCCTTGAGCCGGGCGCCGTGCCCGGCATGTCCCGGCCCGGCCCCTGGCGGCCCTTCCCCACCCGTCCGGCCGTGCCGTCAAAGCCCTTCCGTGACGGCCGTGCCGTCGTGAGTGTGCCGTCGTGGGTGTCCCGGCGTCGGCCTGCCGTCGTGGCCGTGCCGCTGTGGGCGCGCTGCCGCATCCGTGGACGTCGTAGGCGTGCCGTCGCGCCCCTGGAGATCTGTCCGGTACGGCCTAAACTCGCCGGGAGGTGGCGACGGTGAGCGGCGGGTGGCCCTCGGCGGCCGAGGCGCGGTTCGCCCTTCGTGCCGGAAGAGTTGCGAGGGGCCGTGTCCTCTGTGGGTGCTCGCCTCTCCGGTGCGGGCTTCCCGACGCGGAGGCGAGCGCGCTTCAATCCCTGTACGGGTGAGATGAGTTGGCGGCGGAGGGAGTCGGCCGGATGAGTGCCGGGACCGGGACGAACGCTGGATCGGGGCAGCCTGCCGGGGACGGTGTCGGCAGGGCGGCAGGCGCGGGCGATGGCGCGTCCGCCGGCCTGGACGCGGAGGCAGCCAAGGGCTCGGGCTCGGCGGCAGGCGGCGGCGCGGAGGCAGGGGCCGACGCCGGGGCGACGCCGGGCGGGGGCCCTGGTGGGCCGGAGCGCGTGAATCCGCCGCACCTGGCGCCGCCTACCGGGTTCAGTCATGCCGTGCGCGTCGCCCCGGGGACTCTGGTTTTCCTCGCCGGGCAGACGGCTCTCGACGGATCGGGGCGGATCGTCGGCGAGGGCATCGTCGAGCAGTTCGAGCGGGCGCTGACGAACCTTCTGGACGTTGCGGCAGCGTCCGGCGCCGGCCCCTCGGACCTCGCCAAGCTCACCGTTTACGCCGTCGATGTCGCGGACTACCGCCGGCATGCCCGCGAGATCGGCCGGGTGTGGAAACGACTGGTCGGCGGCGACTATCCGGCGATGGCCGTGATCGGCACCACCCGCCTGTGGGACGAGACCGCGTTGGTCGAGCTCGAGGGCGTCGCGGTCGTGCGCTAGCGGACGAGCCCCGACGGCCCGACGGCTCCGGGACTCCCGCGGGCCGCGGTCGGTTCTCCGGCCGCCAGTCGCCCGCGGCCCCGGTCAGTTCAGCAACGGCATGAAGCCGGCGCCGCCCGCGCCACTGTCCGGCCCCGGCCGCGCAGCAGGCCGCGTCATCGCTCGACCGGTGACCACTGAGAAGAAGCTCAGTGGGCCCTGTAGCGGGTGGCGAGTGCGTGGAACGCTTGCTTCGGTTCCCAAGGCATGTCGGGGTAGGTGCGCTTGTCGGCGGGGTAGCCGCTGTGTTCGTCCAGGACCTTGACGATGCCGTAGGAGGCGAGGTCCTCGTCGGGTCCGGATGTCCGGTGGGGTGTGCTGAAGCCGGCGAAGCTGAACCAGAAGGCGGAATCGACGCCCTCCTCCTCGAAGACGGTCATGAGATCGTCGAGGTAGCGGACCTGCTCGCCCTCGTCGCGCACCAGGCCGGGTTTGAGGGTGACGCCGTCGGCCTCCCGCGCCAGGTACCAGCCGGCGCCGCCGTGCTCTCCCGCCCCCCGGTAGGTGCAGCAGCCGGCCTCCATGATGGCGACGGGCTTGCCGTGGCCGCATTCCTTGCGCAGGTCGGTGCGGTAGGTGGCCGCGTTGCGCAGGCTGCGGAAGGCGTCCAGGCCGACGATGTCGAACGGAGCCCAGTCCACGCCGTCCAGAGGGCAGGAGGCGTAGCTCACGCGGCCGCCGAAGAGGGGCCGCACGACGTCGACGACCTCCCCCAGGAAGGCGTTGACCTTGTCGGGGATGCCCTGGAGCGCGGCTTCGCGGCCGGGGCCCGCCAGGACCGGAATGCGCTCGTTCAGTGTGGCCCCGGGCAGGTAGCCGCGGGCGAAGACGCTGAGTTCGCAGCCGGTGACGAGGACGGCCTCGGCGCCGTCGCGCCGCAGTCGCTCCGCCCGCTCGGCGCAGTCGGTGAACAGCGGCAGCATCTCGGCGTTCGACAGCTCGCAGGGAAACGGCGAGAACCAGACCTCCAGGCCCGCCTCCGCCGCGTACCGCGCCGTGGTCTCGATACGGTCCGGATCGCCCCCGGTGATACGGACAGCGGTGCAGTGCAGGTCCTCCGCGACGACACGCATGTCCCGTTCGGCGTCCCGAACGTCGTAGTCGGGGCGCGAGGTGTCGCCGTTGGGAAAGGTGCCGGTGTCGTAATGGATGCCCTTGCCGCGCAACATGACGCATACCTCCGGTGGGGTGACTGTGTCTGCCGTACGGCGTCATCGTCCGAGTTGCCGCTGCGTCAGCGTCAAGGCCGCAGCCCCCGCCACACCACCACCGCCCACACACACCGAAGGCGCCCGCCCCACCGGTCTCCCAGTGGTGCGGGCGCCCTTGGCGCTGTTCGTGGACGGCAGTGCCGTACGCCCCGTCCCGTGCCCGCTGACGCGTCATCCCGTTGCGTGTGGATCGCGTCCGCGGGGTCCGGTGTCGGTCAGTTGCGGCTGCGGGCCATTCCCACCGGGTCCTTTTTGAAGGCCCAGGTCATTTTGGGTTCCATGGCCCAGCGGAAGAGCCGTTGGACGGGTGGGGTGCACAGGGCGGTGACGACGGTGCCCGCGACCAGGGTCAGCAGGATGGCGCCCCAGGGAGTGTGGAGCCACGGCTGGTCGTACCAGTTCCAGAAGCGGGAGCCCTTGGCGAGGAAGCCGTGCAGCAGATAGCCGTAGAGGGTGCCTGCGCCCAGCGCCGTGCACCACATGGTGCGGCCCGGGATCCAGGCGAAGAAGCAGGCCACCAGCACGAGCGAGCAGCCGAACATCGCCAGCGTCATGATGGCGCCGCTCCACCAGGGGGCGGCGAGTTCCTGGGCGGCGTCCCGGTGGTAGAACCAGGCGGCGTTCATCCGCGGCGCCGCCCAGTACGCGAAGACCAGCGCGGCCGCGAAGACCGGCACCGCCAGGATGCGCGCCTTCTTGCGGCGGACGAGCTTGAAGTGCTCCGGCCGCAGCGACAGCCCGATCACGAAGAACGGCAGGAACTGCAGCACCCGCTGGAGGTCCATGTCGTCCCCGATGTCAGGGGACAGCGACGCGAGTACCGCGATGGTGAGGGCCAGCGGGACCGGCCAGCGCACGATCTTCCACAGCGGGGTGGTCAGCCGCCAGACGAACAGCGCCAGCAGGAACCACGTCAGATACCAGGGGTCCGTCAGGCTCACCGGGTAACCCGGATCGTCGTCCGCCCACCTCTTGAAGAGCGTATATGCCACCTCGAAGAGGATGTACGGGACGGCGACTCCGGTAATCAGCCGCTGCAGCCGGTCCTTGCGCATATCGAAACTGCGCGAGAAATAGCCGGAGATGATGATGAACGCCGGCATGTGGAAGGCATAGACGGTGATGTAGAGCGCCGCGGCGGTACGGCTGCCGTCGCGCAGTGGCTCCCAGGAGTGCCCCATCGCCACCAGCACGATGGCCAGGTACTTCGCGTTGTCGAAGAAGGCATCGCGCGGCTTCGCCTTGGCATCGGCCGCGGCGCCGCTCGTCGCGCCACCCTTGCCCCGGCCCTTGGCAAGGCCTGTGGGCTCGGCGTGCGTGGTGCCGCCCGGAGCCGGACGGCCGGCCGCCGCCCCGGCGGAGCTGTCCGCCGGTGCCCTCGTGGCCGTGGCCGTGGCCCCGCCGCTGTCCGACGGTGCCGGTGTACCGGTCCGACTCGGCGTGTCATGCGACATCTGCCGCGGCAGGGGAAGCGGCACCCGCCGTTCGCCGTATGCCGGATATTCGTTCTTCAAGGAGCCTCCCGAAAGGATCCCAGGGGAGGAACTGGACGCCGGCCCGCGCCGGGCCGCATTTCGGAACCCAAAAGCCAAATCCTGCGTCTTAGTTCTTTTACGGGGAGTGTGGCGGCGTCGAACATCTCAGGCACCTTAGCCCCGCGGCGGGAATCACGTAAATCCCCGCCGGTCGCGGCCACCCGCGGCGCATCCGCCCTCCACAGCTCCTTCACGCGCGGCGGGCGGCGGGGCGGGTCCGCAGTGCGGCCCGGCCCCCGAGAGACCTGGACAATGCTGCCTTAATCTACGGCTGTTGCCCGCTATTGAATAACACCTTCGACCCCTCTGGCCCGCACGGACCGGGCGGTGGTGTTCTTCGCCACGTCCCACGCATAGACCTCCAACCGGCGGCCGTGCGGCCCGCGCAGCCGGTGCACGGCGGCCAGCCAGCGTGAACTGAGCGCGGACACACGGGGGTTGATCTGGTCGGCGAACTGCGCACAGCGCGCCAGTTCGCTCACATCGGGCGCACCGAGAATGCCCGTACGCACCTGCGGCGCCAGCTCGTGGACAGTTTTTACGCATCGCGCACAGAAACTCTGGACCACCAGCCGGCTCCGGACATGGGCGCGATCCAGCCACCCATGTGTCCGAAGTTCGCGCAGGACCTGTGCCTCGATTCCGGGATACTTCTCGGGAGCCTTGATCTCCAGCAGGAGCCGCTGCCCGTTGTGGTCCAGCCGGCGCAAGTAGCCGGCGAGCGTGGGCACCCGCTCCCCCTTGAAGCGCTTGCCGAACCAACTGCCCGCGTCCAGCCGCGCGATCTCGGCGGCGGTGAAGTCCCCCACCCGCCACGGCGCCCGGCCGGGAAACACCCGGGCGGCGTCCGTCGTCCGCCGCAGTGTGGTGTCGTGCAGCACGATCAGCCGGCCGTCCTTGGTCCGCTGCACATCGTTCTCGACCCAGATGAAGCCGCGGCGGTGTGCGGCGTCGACGGCGGCGAGGGTGTTCTCCGGCGCGTACCGGGAGGCGCCGCGGTGGGCGATCACCCGGGTCGCCGCGGTGCCGGGGCCGGCCCGTGTCCCGCGGCTCACGGCGACATCCGCGAACTCGTCCGGCCCGGACGCCATCGCGGACGACGACACCGCGGCCATCAGCAGGTAGGCGAAGCCGGCGGCGGGTATCCGCAGTGATCTCCGAAGCATGCGGCAGCCTCCTGGTCCGCTCACCCGACGGCGTCGGCCGCGCCGGGCACGCCCCCTGGGGCCCTTCCTCCCGTTCAGGAATGCCGCTGTTTTCTCAACATGCCGGTATCCCCGGTCACCCGCCATGCGAGAAGGCGGCGGTCCGGTGCCCGGCGCTTGCCCTGATGGTCAGCTTTTCGCAGGTCAGGTGGGTCGGGGTCGGCGGCGGTGGGGGTGGGTGGCGACTTCCCGGGCGGCCGTCCATCCGGGCGGCGGGGGCCCGGTTCGGGCGGCGGGACGCCCGGTCCGGGGCGGCCGGGCCTGACGCGGCCCGTACGGGGGCGGCGCATCCGACCGGTACGGAGCGGGCGCCCGCCCCAACCCCTCGCCCCGCCCCCTCGCCCAACCGGCTGACCTGGCCTTCCCGTTGGCCGGAGGGGTGCTGTCCGGGGCGTTCCCCCGTATGTCGATCAGGTTACAGAGGTCGATGAGCTGCTGTTACACAGCTGTCAGAACACCGAGAAGCGTCCCTCATAGCTTCAGTTCCGCCCCAATGATCAACACGATGGAGCGAGAGTTATGAAGCGCACCACGAGCACCACCCGGCGCCGCCGGACGGCCATCGGAGCGGCCCTGGCCTGTGCCGCCGTCCTCGGTTCGGCCGTCGTCGCCACCGGCGCGCAGGCCGCCTCCGCCCCGGCGCAGACGGCGAGCGCCGCTCGCACCGGCAGCGGCCCCTACGTCATCAACCACTACGGCGAGGAGAACGCCGACAAGGGCCGTGCCGAGCGCAGCCCGGCGAACCTGGTGCTCTCCGAGTTCACCTCGGCCCAGCAGCTGCACTGGAAGCAGTGGGACGCCAAGAAGGCCGTCGCCACCGGCAAAGTCACCGGCTCCTGGTGCCTGGACACCTGCCTGGACAAGCCCCTGAAGGCGACCCTGACGCTCTCCGACCCCAAGACCGTGCACGGCAAGAAGGTGTACTCCTCCTTCACCCTGAAGCTGGCCGACGGCAACGGTTCGTACGATGTCGAGGACCTCAAGGGCAAGCGCCCCCTCTCCACCCTCTGACGGAGAAGACTCCCGATGAACAAGCCCACGGCCCTGGCCACCGTCTGCGTACTGGTGCTGGCGGCCGTGGGCTGCTCGGGGTGCGGCGATCCCGGGCAGCTCCGGGTCGAGGGCCCCGCGCCCAGCCCCAGCCGGGCCCGGGGCCCGGTCTATGTCCCCGACACCCTGGGGCACCCGCTGACCCGCCCCACGGGATTCGGCCTCACCGAGTTCTCCTCGGTCTCCCGGCTGAGCTGGCGCTCCTGGGGGGAGACGAAGGCCGTGGCCACCGGCCGGCTGCGCGGTAGCTGGTGCATCCCCGACTGCGGCGACGGCTATCCGGCCACCCTCGAACTCAGCCGTCTGGAGCGCCGTGAGAACGTCTCGTACTACACCCGCGCCACCGTACGGTCCTCCCACCTTCCGCCCGCCGGCTCGGATGACCTGAGCGCGGTGCGGCTGCCCCTCCCCGAGCCCTAGGAACGCCACCGATGACCGACGTGCTGCTCGTGGAGGACGACTCACTGTTGCGCGAGGCCACCCAACTCTCCCTGGAGCGCTACGGATACCGGGTGCGCTCCGCCTCCGACGGGCAGGCCGGTCTTGCGGCGTTCCGGGAGCGGGAGCCCGATGTCGCCGTGCTGGACGTGATGCTGCCCCGGCTCGACGGGGTCGGTCTGGTGCGGCTCATCCGGGCGGAGAGCCGGCTGCCGGTGCTGATGGTGTCGGCGCGCACCGATCCGGTGGACGTCGTCCTCGGCCTGGAGGCGGGCGCCGACGACTACCTCACCAAGCCGTACGACATCCCGGTGCTGGTCGCCCGGATACGCGCGGCGCTGCGGCGCGCCACGGACATGGCCCGGCACCGGCCGCGCCGGAACGACACGGTGCTGCGCTTCGGCGACCTCACTGTGGACACCGCGTCCATGGACGTCCGCCGGGCGGGGCGGCTGGTCGACCTCACCCCCACCGAGCGCCGGCTGCTGCTGGAGTTCGCGGCCGGGCCCGGGGTGGTGCTGTCGCGGATCACCCTGCTGGAGCGGGTGTGGGACTACGCGTGCGGCGGTGACACCCGGGTCGTCGACGTCCATGTGCTCCGGCTGCGCGCCAAGATAGGCCACGACCGCATCGTGACCGTCCGCGGTTTCGGCTACAAGCTGGCGCCCTGACCGCCATGGGGCTCCGTGCCAAGACCGCCCTGGTCATCGCCGGGACCGCCGCGCTCGTCGCCACGCTCATCGGGCTGCTGGTGCATCAGCTCACCGCCGAGGACCAGCGGAACGGCGCGGCGCGGCTGCTCGACGCCCGGCTCGTCGAGGCGGTGAGCGAGTACACCTCCGGGGTGGACAACGGTGCCCTGGTGAATCCGCGTGAGCTGCCCGCCGCGCTCCGCAGGACCGTCACCGAACGCCCCGTACGGGCCACCTGTCTCCAGCACGCGGGCGGCTCCGCCCCGGTGTTGTGGGCGGCCACCCGCAGCGGCCGGGACATCGTCGCGGTCCGGCGTTCCTACGCGCCGCAGCAGCAGGCCCTCGCCGCGCTCGACCGGGCGCTGCTCGGCTCCGGTGCGGCCGTCACCGCGCTCGGCTGTGTGCTGGGCGTGGTCGCGGCGGCCGGTGCGGGACGGCGGATCACCGCGTCCGCGCGCACCGCGCAGCGGATCGCGGACGGCGATCTGACCGACCGGGTCCGGCCCCGGGGCAAGGACGAGATCGCCCGGCTCGGCGCCGCCGTGAACATCATGGCCGACGCGCTGAGCGCCCGTCTGGAGGCCGAGCGCCGGGTCACCGCCGATATCGCCCATGAGCTGCGCACTCCGGTGGCCGGGCTGGTGACCGCCCTCGGACTGCTGCCGCCCGGCCGCCCGGCCGAGCTGGTCAGCGGCGGGGTGGAGACGCTGCGCGGTGTGGTGGAGAACGTCCTGGAGGTGGCCCGGCTGGATGTGCCGGGCGTCGAGCAGGCGCAGTGCGAGGAGGTGCTGCCGAGCACCCTGGCGCACCGGGCGGCGGCCCTGGCGGGCGGGGACCTGGAGGTGCGGGTGGCCGACGAGACCGTGGTGACGACCGACCACCGCCGCGTCGAACGCATCCTGGCCAACCTGGTCGCCAACGCCCGGCTGCACGGCGCCCCGCCGGTGACCCTGGAGGTGGCGGGCGCCACGGTGCGGGTGCGCGACCACGGCCCCGGATTTCCCGCCGAGCTGCTGGCGGACGGCCCCCAGCGCTTCCGCACCGGCGCCCGTGAGCGGGGTGCCGGGGTCGGTCTGGGGCTGACCATCGTGGCCGGCCAGGCACGGGTGCTGGGGGCCCGGGTGACGTATGAGAACCCGCCGGACGGGGGCGCCCTGGCCGTCGTGGATCTCGCGCCCGGCGACTGACGGACCGGCGCCGGGACAGCTGTACGGCGGTAGGCCGAACGGCCGTACCCGGCGCCCTACCGCGGTACGGGGGCGGAGACACCGCCGGGGAGTGACGCGGCTCGGCGCGGGGCGAACTTACTGTCCCGGCATGACGAACCGACCCCCCGCCGTCGTACGGCGCCCGGACGGCTCCGCGGGCCCGCCCCGCCTGGCCGAGGCGGCCCGGCACGCCGGTCTCGCGGTGACCCTGTTCCCCGCCGGTGCCCTGGCGGTCTGCTCCACACTCACCGGGCACCGGGAGGCCGCCCTGCGGCGGTGGCTGCGCGCCGGGCCGCTGCCGCGCGGCGCCCGTGCACCGGGCGCCGTCCGGCTGGTGTTCCACGGCGCGCTGACCATACTTCTCGGCGTGCTCGCCCTGCTGCTGGCCGCCGGCCTCGCCCTGGCGATCGCCCGGGGGCTGCTGTACGGGTTCGTCGACCGGGCCCCGCACGACAACTCCTGGGGCGGCCCCTCACTGGCCGGCGCCTGGCTGGCGCACTTCGCCGTCTCGCTGCCCTTCGTCGCCCTCGCGCTGGTGATACTGACCGGCCTGACCCGGCTGAACCGCCATACGACGGCTCCGCTGCGCGGCGAGCACCGCCCGGTCTGGGCGCTGCCGGCCGCGGCCGTGTCCTGTGCGCTGGGCCTGCTCCTCGTCGTCGCCTTCGTGCGCCAACTGCCGTAGCCCGGCGGCCCGGCCGCCCGGGCCGCCCCCATCTCCCACCTCTCCCCGGAACACCGAAGTCCCCCGTCTCGGCCGAGACGGGGGACTTCGTGGTGTGCCGCGCCGGGCTCAGCCCTGCGGGAGGCTGAAGTAGATCATCGGGTTGTGGCGGCTCTCGCGGACCGGCTCGCTGAGGTTCAGCTCCTTCTTCACCTCGGCCAGCCGTGCCGTCACCTCGGGGGCCTTCGCCACGGACGGGGTGAAGTACTCGACGTTCTGCGCGGCCAGCCACTTGATGATGACCGAGCCCTCGCTCATGGGCTTGGGACGGCGGCCGTGGAAGACGTCGTGGACGCTGGTGGGGGTGCCGGGGCGGACCACCGGGAAGAGGTTGTCGATGTACCAGCGCGCGAAGCGGGCACCGTGGTCGGCGTCGATGAAGAGGTAGTCGGTCTCCGCGGGGACCTTGGCGATGGTGTCCCGCAGGTCGCCCTTGGTGAACGTCCAGCGGCCCTCGGAGAGTTCGGCCGGCACGTTCTTCACGACGTTGTCGACGATGTCGAAGCTGTAGAGGTGGCCCGTTCCGTTGTCGCGCAGCGCGCTCAGGATCCAGGTGGTGGACCAGCCGCGGAAGGTGCCCACCTCGACGACGACCTCGGGCTTGAGGTCGCGCAGCAGCAGGTAGGTGATCTCCGCCTCGTAGTCGTCGAGCTGGGCCTTGACCGTGTCCTTGTTGTCCAGGAGGAACTTCCGCTGTGCGTCGCGCACCGCCCGCAGGTCATCCGCGTACTTCACATAGAGCGTGCTTATCGATTCGGTCGTGAGGGTGGACATCAATCCTCCGGAGGGGAGACGAGTGCGGGTACTGCAGACGTACGGACGGACGGTGGGCTTCTACGGTCGACGCGGCGGCGAACTACCTTCTCACATCACGTTATTGTTCGGTTATTGATCCGTTTCGTACGGGCCCCGTCGCGGTCCCGGAGGGCGATCACCAGCACGGTGAGGACCGCCGCGAACACCGGGAGCCAGCCGCACCGCGCCGCGAGCCAGAGCGGGTCACCGGGGCTGGTGTGCAGCCCGGCGAGGGTGTGCCCGAGGCCGAGCGGGATGACGGTGGTGGTGAGCATCGCGGTCTGGTGCCAGAGGAAGACCGTGACGGCCGTGACGTTGAGCAGCGTCACCGCCGCCCAGAGGAACTGCGCCGGCGAGGCGCGGTGTTGGGGACCGGGGTGCGTGCGGCCCGTGCGGGCCGGGGTGGTCACCGCGCGGCGCAGCGGGGCCCGCAGCAGCAGGGCCGCGCCCGTCTGCGCCAGAGCGAAGGCGACCGCCGCGAGGGTGGGCGGGTTGAGGTTGGAGAGGGTGTCGCCCGGGACGCCGACCATGCTCGCGGGGTAGCCGCCCCGGAGGATCAGCGCCGCCATGACTGCGCCGCCGCCGAGCAGCAGCGCGGCCGCGTGCCTCCGCCGGGCGAACCCGCCGGCCGCCCAGACCGCGCCGAGGCAGTACGGGACCAGCCAGCCCGCCGGGAGGTTCAGCAGCCGGAGGGCGTCGGCCCAGCCGCTGTCTCCGGACACCGCGCGCAGGGCGTCCAGGGCGGCGACCAGCAGGCAGGCCGCCACCGCGATCCGGGCAGGGGCCTTGCGCACCAGAGGAGTTGCCGCGATCAGCAGGGCGTACACACCGAGGAACCAGAGGGGGGAGTACGCCAGCCACATCAGCGTGCCGATCGTCTCGTGTGCGGTGCCGGCGAACACCAGGCCCAGCCACACGAGTCCCCAGGTGAGGGCGAAGGCCATCGCCGGGCGGAGCAGGCCCGCCAGCCGCGCGGCCAGCCAGGCCCGGTAGCCGATGCCGCGGGCCCGTGCCGCGGCGTGGCCCTGGGCGCTGACCCGGCCGCCCACCAGGAAGAACACGGCCAGCGGCTGGAGTATCCAGGTCACCGGGGCGAGGCCGGGGCGGTCGCCGAGCGGGCTGCCGCCGACGAGATGGCCGCCGGCCTGGAGGACGACGCCGCTCACCAGCCAGTGCCCCAGGACGACGCCGGTGAGGGCGAGCGCGCGCAGCACGTCCACCGCCCGGTCCCGCTCCGCCGGGGTCGCCGCGTCGATCCGCAGCACCGCCGTGTGCAGGGCCCGCCAGGGGGTGCGCCGCCCGGGGCGGGGGCGCAGCGGGCCGGGGGGCAGCGGCGGGCGCCGGGCCGGTGCCTGCGGGCGCAGTTCCAGATCAGTCATCGGAGACCTCCGAGCCCCGGCCGAGGGCGATCAGGGCTATGTTGCGCAGCGGGAGTCCGCCGGGGCGGAGGTAGTCGCTGTGGCTGCCGGCGCCCGCGGGGAAGAGCCGCGCGCCGAACGGGGCGGCGACGGGATCGGTGCCGAACCCGATCTGTGCGCCCAGCAGATCGAGGCTGACGTGCGGGACGCCCTCGATCCAGTCGGTGGCTCCCCGGCCCGCCCACACGGGGACCCGGGTGCGCAGTTCGGCCCGGGAGCGCACGCCCGTACCCGGGCTGCCGAAGAGCACCACGTCCGAGAGCGAGGACTCGGCCGGCGCGTCCATGCGGCGCAGGGCGGTGGCGCACACCACCGATCCGTAGGAGTGGCAGAGCACGGCCACGGGGGCGGCGGCGTTCACCCTCCGCAGGTCGCCGACCAGCCCGGCCAGGCGGCGTCCGCCGTCCAGGGCGCGGTCGGTGGTCACGATGTCCCGGCTCATGGTGCGCGGCGCGGGATAGCCGTACCAGGCCACCACCGCGGTCTTCCGGTCCGGCTGGAGCTTGCGCATCTCGGCGTGCAGGGAGCGGGCGCCACCGTTCAACGACGCGTAGACGGTGCCCAGTTCGTCGAAGGTGTCGACGGTGGTGTCCGAGCCGGGCACCACGACCGCGATCCGGTCGGCGTGCGCGAGGTCGCCGAGGACCTCCACGACCTGGCCGTCGCCGCGCGGGCTGAAGGAGAGGAAGTGCCGGTCCCCGCGGGCCAGTCGGGCGAGCACCCCGGCCCGGCCCTCGTCGCCCAGGGCGCGGGCCGCGTGCTCGGATTCGGTGATGAAGCGGTGGTTGGCGGCGTACCGCGCCGGCAGTGTCTCCGCGCGCATCGCGGGGAGCCGGGGCGGCACCGGGGTACCGGGCACGGTGGACCGTGCCGCGGCGGCGACCGTCACCACGATGGAGCATGCGGTGAGGGCCATCGCCAGCCCGCGCCTGAGACGTGCCGCGCGCATCGCCAGCCTTCCTTCCTGTCCGTTCGGAGATCCGGAAGAGGAGGTTAACGACGCGGGCGGCGGGAGGAATCACACTGCGGTGCGCTCTTCCCGGTAGCTCTCAGGTAGGGGGTCTGCCCCCGGTCCGGTGCCGCGGCACCGGGCCCGACGGGGCACGGACGGGGCGCGCGGACGGGCCGCGAGCGATCCGAAACGCCTTGGTGATGGGCCGTCAATTTCCTTTCGCTCACACCCAGTCCTGGTTCTGGCGGTGTTGTGCGGAAAGGGCCCGGTCCGTCACCTGGGCGGTATCGGGGAGGTCTAAGGCGGTGCAGACGATAAGGGTGGGCGTAAGAGCGAGAATGACACGCCGGGTGGTGGCGCCAAGTATCGCAGTCATGATTCCCCCTAGTTCCTACGTGCACGAGCGGTGGTCGACCGTCGGTGCCCTGAAGAAGGCCGAATTTACCCAGGGACGGCTTCACATCGTTATTGGCCTGCTTTTCGGGGCGGCGGGTGGAAGGCGCGGGCGGCCGGTCCGGCACACCGCGACGGTCCGCCGGCGTCCGGCGGGTAACACCGGAACAACGACGCCACGGAATGACGCCCTCCGATTGAGCGCAATGCGTTTCCCGGGGCGCCTTTCCCGCACGGGAAGTGAGGTGCCGTCAGCGTGGCGGCGCCGGGCGCCGCCCTCCGGCCGGTCTCCTCGCCCGGGGCCCGCTGGACACCCTCCCCCCATCGGCGGCGCCGTGCAACGGCGGTTCCCGGCCACCGCCCCGACCGCCCCGATGCCCTGTTCGGCAACAAAAATCACGGTGCGAAAGGCCGCAAAAGTGGTGGAGTAGACCTCTGCCCCCGATCTCGGCCGGAGCCACCCTCAGTGATCGCGTTACGATCCCTATAGTGGCTGGATCACGGGCCTAGCGGTCGTGCTACACGGGGGGTAACACAGCCATGCCAGAAGACCGTTCCATACCTCGCGCAATCAAATACTCCGTACTCCGACCGCTCCTGGTCATCACCGACAGTGGCCGGATCGTAGGGGTTCACGGCCCCCGGCAGCGCACCATTCTGACCATGCTCATCCTGGCGTGGGGGCGTGTCGTATCGGTCGACAGCCTGGTCGACGCGGTATGGGGCGACGAGCCCCCCGCCACGGCCCGGACGCAGGTGGCGATCTGCATCGGGGCGCTGCGGAAGTCCTTCAAACAGGCGGGTGTCGAGGGCGATGTCATCCTGACCACCCATCCCGGCTACCGGCTGGAGACCGCCGGCAGCGCTCTCGACGCCCTGCGGTTCACCTCGCTCGTCGCCGACGCCGCCGCGCACGTCAAGCAGGGCCGCCACGAACAGGGCCGCGCCCTCTACCGGCAGGCGCTCGACCTGTGGAAGGGGCCCGCGCTCGCGGGGGTCACGGGGCGTCCGGTCGAGGACGAGGCGACCCGGCTCGACGAGCGGCGCTACGCGGCCTACGAGGCCTGGTCCGAGGTCGAACTCGCCCTGGGCCACCACCAGGAAATCATCTCCGAGCTGACCTCGATCGCGAACAGCTCCCCGCTGCACGAACAGCTCCGGTACAACCTCATGCTCGCCCAGTACCGCGCCGGTCTACGGGCCGAGGCCAGCGAGGGATTCCGGATGTGGCGGCGGAACTTCGTCGAGGAACTCGGCCTGGAACCGAGCGTGGCAATAAAGGAATTGCATGCCTCCATTCTTCAGGATGATCCCGGTCTCACTCTTCCGGTCCAGGTAAAGCCCCTGGTGGTTCCCGCCCAACTGCCCCCGGACGTCGACCTTTTCCAGGGCCGGTCGGCGGAACTCGGGAAACTCGACCGGCTGCTCGGCGAACAGGCCCCGCGGATGGGGCTCATCACCGGAGTGGCCGGGGTCGGCAAGACCGGGCTCATCGTGCACTGGGCGCACAAGGTCGCCGGGGAATTCCCGGACGGGCAGCTCTATGCCGATCTGGCGCAGTACGACGGCCGGGAGCCGGCGTTCGTGGCGGGTGCGCTGCTGGGACGTTTCCTGCGGGCGCTCGGGGTGCCCGGGGACCAGATACCGTCCGAGCCCGCCGAACTCGCCTCGCTCTACCGCAGTGTGCTGGCCGACCGGAAGTCGCTCATCGTCCTCGACAACGTTCGCACGATGAGCCAGATCACGCCGTTGCTGCCGGGCAGCGGCCGCAGCTGTGTGCTGGCCGCGAGCCGGGAGCAGCTCGCCGCCGACTCCGGCACGGTACGGGTCGACCTGGGGCTGATGGCCTCGCACGAGTCCCAGACCCTGATCACCAAGATCGCCGGTGCGGACCGCGCGGCCTCGGAGAAGGCCGCGGTCAACGAGCTCTGCCGGCTGTGCGACGGGCTGCCGCTCGCGCTGCGGATCGCCGCGGCCCGGCTGGTCGCCAAGCAGCACTGGTCCGTCCAGCACCTGGTGGACCGGCTCCGCGACGAGCACCGTCGGCTCGATGAACTCAGCACCGGCGGCCTGGAGGTGCGCGCCAGCTTCGCGCTCAGCTACCGCGGTCTGCCCGAGCAGGTGGCCCGGATGTACCGGCTGCTCGGGCTGCTCGACGTACCGGACTTCCCGGCGTGGGTGGGCGGCGCGCTGCTCGATGTCCCGACGGCCGAGGCCGAGGACATGATCGAGCGGCTGGTCGACGCCCATCTGCTCACCCCGGTCGGCAGCGACACCACCGGCACCATGCGCTACCGCTTCCACGACCTGCTGCGGCTCTACGCCCGGGAGCGGGCCGAGTCCGACGAGGCGGAGGAGGGGCGGCACGCCGCGCTGTACCGGGTGTTCCGCACGTACCTCACGCTGGCCGAGCAGAGCCACATCCGGGAGTACGGCGGCGACTTCGCGATCATCCACGGGACGACGCCGCGCCGGCACCTGGACGCACCGCTCGTCGGCAGGCTGCTGCGCTCGCCGCTCGACTGGTTCGAGGCCGAGCGCCCGTCCCTGGTGGCGTCGATCCTCCAGGCCTGTGTGCTGCGGATGGAGGAGCTGGCCTGGGACCTGGCGATGTCCAGTGTGGTGCTGTTCGAGACGCGCAACTACTACGACGACTGGCGCTCCGTCAGCGAGAAGGCACTGGCGGCGACCCGGAACGCCGGGAACGTCCGCGGGGAGGCGGCGATGTGCTACCAACTCGCCTCCGTGGAGATGTTCCAGCAGCGCTTCGACGCCGCCATGCCGCTCTTCACCCGGGCCTTCCAGCTCTTCGACAGCGTGCGGGAGGTGCACGGCCGCGCGCTGACCCTGCGGAACATGGCGATCACCGACCGGGTACAGGGCGGTCTGCGCTCCGCCATGAGCCGGCTGGACGAGGCGCGCAACACCTTCCGGGTCGTGGGTGACGCGTCCGCCGAGGCGCACACCCTCAACCAGATGTCGCAGATCGAGCTGGAGTGGGGGAACCCGGACGCCGCGGTCCGGCTCTCGCTGGAGGCGGTGCGGATCGCCACCGCCCTCGGGGAGACCCGCGGCGCCGCCCAGGCGCTCAACCGGCTGGCCGCCGCCTATGTGAAGCAGCGCCGGTTCGAGGCCGCCAAGCAGTCGTACGACGGGGTGCTGCGGATCGTACGCAGCAAGGGCGACACCCGGGGCGAGGCGTACGCGCTGATGGGTATCGGCGAAACCCTGGTGGCGTCGGGCCAGTGCGTCGAGGCCGAGAGCATTCTGACGGACGCCCTGGAGATCGCGGAGCGGGTCGACGACCTCTTCCTGCTCGCCAAGGTCCATCTGGCGCTGGGCAGTTGCAGCCAGCAGCTGAACCAGCTCACCCGGGCGAGCCAGCATCTGCTGATCGCGCGCAACACCTTCCACGAGATCGGCTCCGTGTGGGGTGAGCTGCAGGCGAGCGCTGACATCAGCCGGCTGTCGGCCGAGGCGTGCGGGGGACGGCCGCTGCCGGGGCGGTGAGCGGGGGTGCGGCCGGACCCCGGCCCGGACGCCGGCCGGTGCGTGCGCGCCGATAACGCACGGAAAACGGTGCCGGTTAGCGTCCGCTGCCGTTCGAGCCGGCACCACGATAGAGGTTCAGATGACTGTGCGCGACAAGAGCGTGCGCGACGAGTCCGTGCGCGATGAGATCGCCGTCCCGGATGCCGACGGCAGCAACGAGCTGTTCGACTGGATCGGCAGGATGCGGTCCGCGCATCCCGTGTGGCAGGAGGGGGACGGGCCGTATCACGTCTTCCGCTACGAGGACGTCCAGCGGGTCGTCTCCGACCCGAAGACGTTCTCCAACGACTCCAGCCGGGTCATGCCCCATCTGAAGCCGCTGACCGAGGGCCACATCAACTCGATGGACCCGCCGGACCACGGCAAGCTGCGCCGGCTGGTCAACCAGGCCTTCACCCCGAAGACGGTCGCCGGGCTCGGACCCCGCATCGTGTCGGTGACGAAGGAGCTGCTGGCCGGGGTCGACGCGGAGCGGTTCGACCTGGTGGACGTGCTGACGTACCCGCTGCCGGTGATCGTCATCAGCGAGCTGCTGGGGGTGCCGGCGTCGGACCGGGATCTGTTCCGGGTGTGGGCGGACCGGTTCATCGCGCTCGGCGACCAGCCGATCGCGCCGGAGGACTTCGTCGCCACGTTCCAGGACGCGACCCGCGAGATGGACGCGTACCTGCTGGAGCACTGCCGAAAGCGCCGGACGGACCCGAAGGACGACCTGATCAGCAAGCTGGCCACCGCGGAGATCGACGGGGAACGGCTCACCGACGACGAGGTCGTCAAATTCACCGGAATTCTCTTCCTGACCGGCCATCTCACGACGACGCTGCTGATCGGCAATGCCATGCAGTGTCTGGACAGCCATCCGGACGCCTATGCAGAACTCCGCGCGGACCGCTCGCTGATTCCGTCCGCGATGGAGGAAGTGCTGCGATTCCGTTCGCCTTTCACCACCGTCAGCCGGGTCACCGTGACCGATGTCGAGGTGGGCGGCCGGCTCATTCCGGCGGACCGGATGGTCACCCCGTGGGTGATTTCGGCGAACCATGACGAGGCGCAGTTCCCGGACGCGCACCGCTTCGACATCCGGCGCACGCCCAACCGGCACATCGCCTTCGGCCGCGGCGGGCACTTCTGTGTGGGTGCCCCGCTGGCCCGCCTGGAGGCGGAGGTGGCGCTCAACGCCCTGCTGGACACCTTCGCTGAGCTGCGCGTCGACCGGGACCGGCCGGTGGCCTATCACGCCCGCGGAATGTACGGCGCGAAGAATCTTCCGATGACGGCCCGGCGACACTGATATAGATCACGCGCTTCCCGATAACGAAGTAAAAATCCTCCTGTCTAACTTCTCTGCGTGAATCAGCCCACCCGCCCTTCTGCGGCCCGTTCACGAACAACAGGAGTCACAGCGTGATTAATTCAGTGGTCATTGTCGGCGGCGGCACTGCCGGTTGGATGAGCGCCTCGTACCTCAAGGCGGCCTACGGTGACCGCATCAACGTCACTCTGGTGGAATCCGACCGCGTCGCGACCATCGGTGTCGGGGAGGCGACCTTCAGCACGGTCCGGCATTTCTTCGACTATCTCGGCCTGGACGAGCGCGAATGGATGCCGGAGTGCTCCGGTTCGTACAAGCTGGGAATCCGGTTCGAGAACTGGCGGCAGCCGGGGCACCACTTCTACCACCCGTTCGAGCGGCTGCGGACCTCCGACGGCTACACCCTGGCCGACTGGTGGCTCCAGGAGGGCGACCGCAGCGAGCCGTTCGACCGGTCCTGCTTCATCACGCCGGCGCTGTGCGAGGCCAAGCGCTCGCCGCGGCTGCTGGACGGCTCGCTGTTCGCGGGCGGGCTGGACGGCTCGCTGGGCCGCTCGACGCTGGAGGAGCAGCGGGCCCAGTTCCCCTACGCGTACCACTTCGACGCGGCCCTGCTGGCGAAGTACCTGACGAAGTACGGCACCGACCGCGGTGTCCGGCACGTCGTCGACGACGTGACCGAGGTGGCCCGCGACGAGCGCGGCTGGATCAGCCATGTCGCCACCCGTGAGCACGGTGACCTCGCCGGTGACCTGTTCATCGACTGCACCGGCTTCAAGGGCATGCTGATCAACGAGACCCTGGACGAGCCGTTCGAGTCCTTCCAGGACGTGCTGCCGAACAACCGCGCCGTCGCGCTGCGGGTCCCGCAGCCCGACCAGGCCACCACCGGCATGAACCCGTACACCACCGCGACCGCGATGGACGCCGGCTGGATCTGGAACATCCCGCTGTTCGGGCGGAACGGCAACGGCTATGTGTACTCCGACGAGTTCTGCACCCCGGAGGAGGCGGAGCGCACCCTGCGCAACCACGTCGCGCCCGGGCAGGACGACCTGGAGGCCAACCACATCCGGATGCGCATCGGGCGCAACCGCCGCTCGTGGGTCAACAACTGTGTGGCCATCGGTCTGTCCAGCGCGTTCGTCGAGCCGCTGGAGTCCACCGGCATCTTCTTCATCCAGCACGGCATCGAGCAGCTGGTGAAGAACTTCCCGGACGAGCGCTGGGACCCGGCGCTTGCCGACGACTACAACAGCCGCGTCGCCGAGGTCCTGGACGGGGTCAAGGAGTTCCTGGTGCTGCACTACAAGGCGGCGCAGCGCGAGGACACCCCGTACTGGAAGGAGGCCAAGACCCGGGCGCTGCCGGACGGGCTCGCCGAGCGCCTCGCGATCGGCTCCTCGCACCTGCTCGACGAGCGCACCATCTACCAGCCGTACCACGGCTTCGAGCAGTACTCGTGGATCACCATGATGCTGGGCCTCGGCCACGAGCCGGCGCGCCCGCGCCCCTCGCTCGCGCACATCGACCCGGCGAACGCGCGCGCCGAGCTCGCGCGGCTGCGGGCGGACGCGGACGAGCTGGTCGCCGCCCTGCCCAGCTGCTACGAGTACATCGCCTCCCTCAACAGCTGAGCCACCGGGCTCACTTCCGCTGCCGGCGCCCCTGCCCCTGTCCCCCCGGCGGGTACGGGCGTCGGCGCTTCACCTGCCCGTGCGGCACGGGAGCCCGGGGCGGGCCCCGTGCCGGCCGGCACCCCAACCGGAGGACGACCTCAATGGCTAGCCTTCCCCCACCCCCGTCCGCGCCGGACACGGCCACCCGCCCGGTGCCGGCCGACGCCTTCCGTTCGCTGATGGGCGCTTTTCCCACCGGCGTCGCCGTGATCACCACGTACGGGGCGGACGACCGGCCACGCGGGCTGACATGCAGTTCGCTGTCGAGCGTGACCACCGCGCCGCCGACCCTGTCGGTGTGGCTGACCACCCGTGGGGAGACGCTTCAGGCGCTGCGCGAGTACGGCGCCTTCGCGGTGAATCTGCTGCACGACCGGGGGGAGCGGGCCGGGGAGGTGTTCGCCCGCCCGGTCGCGGACCGGTTCGGCCAGGTCGGCTGGCGGCCCTCGCCGGACGCCGGGCTGCCGTGGCTGGCCGATGACGCGTTCGCGGTCGCCGAGTGCCGGGTGACGCGGCTGGTCGAGGTGAGCGACCACACCCTCGTGCTGGGCGCGGTCACGGGGGTCACCCAGCAGTCGGGGACGCCGCTGCTGTACGGGGCCCGGGGGTTCGCGTCCTGGCCGGGCGGCGAGGTACCCGCCGCGCCGCTCGCTTTCGGTACCCCGGTGTCGTCATGCTGAAGATCGGTGCGGGCGTCGTCCTGCTGCTCGCCGCCGTGGTGCTGTGGTGGGGCCGGCTGGGCTCCGGGGGCTCGTCGGCCGAGGTCGACACCACGGCCCGGTTCCTGCTCGCCGTCATGGTGATCATTCTGCTCAGCCATCTGCTGGGTGCGCTGCTGAGCCGGCTCGGGCAGCCGCTGGTGATCGGGGAGATCCTGGGCGGGCTGCTGCTCGGCCCCTCGCTGCTGGGCTGGGTGTGGCCGTCCGGGCAGGCCTGGCTGCTCTCCCCCGAGGTCGTCTCCGCCCTCAACACGGTGGCCCAGCTCGGGCTGATCGTCTTCATGTTCCTGCTCGGCTGCGAACTGCGTCTGGAGAACCCGAAGAAGGCCCTCGGGACGGTCGGGGTGAGTGTGCTCGGCGCGATGGGACTGCCGTTCGTGGCCGGGCTGGGGCTCGCCGCGGCCGCCCCCGAGATGCTGCGCGGCTCGACCCCGCACGCCCTCGGCTACCTCTGCTTCTTCGGGCTGGCGCTGTCGGTGACCGCGCTGCCGGTGCTCGCCCGGATTCTGACCGACCTGCGGCTGGACCGCACCCCGGTCGGCCAGTTCGCGCTGGCCAGCGCGGCGGTGGGAGACGGGATCGCCTGGCTCGCGCTGACCGTCATCCTCGCGGCGACCGGGTCCGGCGACGCCATCGGCATGGGCAGCACCATCGCTCTGGTGCTGGCCCTGGTGGTGTTCACCGTGCTCGTGGTGCGTCCGCTGCTGGCGACCGCGGTGCGGCGGGCGGAGCAGCGGCCCGGCAAGGGGACGCTGCTGCCGCTGCTGCTGGTCGGCGCGATCAGCTACGCCGTGCTGACGCATCTGCTGGGGCTGCACGCGGTCATCGGGGCATTCCTGTTCGGGACGGCGATCCCGCGGGACTCCACGGTCACCGACCGGATGAACCAGCAGTTGCAGGGCTTCACGCTGACCGTGCTGCTGCCGCTGTTCTTCGCCGGTGTGGGGCTCAATGTCTCGGTCGGCGCGCTGGGGCGGGACCCGTGGCACTGGCTGGTGCTCGCCGGGGTCGTGATCGTGGCGACCCTGACCAAGCTCGTCGGTGCGGGCGGCGCCGCCCGGCTCATGGGGCATCCGCCGAAGGAGTCGCTGCGCTTCGGCGCGCTGATGAACTGCCGCGGGGTCACCGAGCTGGTGGTGGCCGGGATCGGCTGGCAGCGCCATCTGATCAGCACGACGGGCCTGACGGTGCTGGTCCTGATGGCCGTCGGCACCACCGCGATGACCGGCCCGATGCTCAAGCTGCTGGGCACGAAGCCGCCGGAGCCCGCGCCGGGCGGCGCCGACGGCTCCCCGGGCGCCGCCACACGGGGCGCTCCGGTCCGGGCGGACGCCTGAGCCCGGGGTGACCCCCGGCATGCAATAAGCCCTGCAATAGCCCCCGCAATAAGCCATGCGAGAGGTCACGCAAGGGCCCGTGCAATACGGACTATCGCCGGTCACCGACGGCGCGATATCTGGCCAATAAGCCGCCGCCCTACCGTCTTGTTCGCTCATGAACAGCACCGGTTCGTGAGAACAACCGGCTTGGCCCCAAAGGAGGTTGCGGTGTGATGGCTGCGGACCGCGCATTCTGGCAAAGAGTTCTCGGCGGCGGGTTCACACCGCTGCCCCGCTGGTCGGGGACGCCGGCGGACCTCCCCGCCGTACACCGCACCGCGATTCCGGCCGGCCCCGCCGGAGAATTGCTGCGCCGGTCGGAACGGCAGGGCCTTTCCCCGGACACCCTGCTGCTGGCCGCTCATCTGCGGGTGCTGGCAGCGGTGACCGGTGACTCCGCCGTGGTGACCGGATTTCTGCCCGAAAAGGCCACGCGGAAAAGCCCGTTGCCGCTGCGGGCCGCACTGTCCGGCGGTTCCTGGGCGGAGCTGGTCACCGAGGCCGCCGGGCTCGCGGACGAGGTCCAGGGGCATTCCGTGACGGACCTCGACGCGCTGCGTGCCGGGACCGGGCGGACGGCGCCGCTGTTCGACACCGTCCTGGTCGCCGGGCGGGCGGCCGGTCCCGAGGACCTGACGGACGGCACCGTGCTCGCCGCCGGGCTGGCCCGGACCGGCGGCCGGCTGGAGCTGGTGCTGAGCCACCGGCAGAGCGCCGTGGACGAGGCGCAGGCCGGCCGGTTCGCCGGCTATCTGCTCGCCGCGCTGGCCGAGGTGGCCGAGCGGCCCGACGCGGACCACCAGGAGTGGACCCCGGTGCCGGAGCGGGAGGTGGCGCAGCAGCTGACGGAGTTCGCGGGCCCGTACCGGGAGCTGCCCGACCGCCGGGTGCACGAACTCTTCGAGGACCAGGTGCGGTTGCGGCCGCACGACATCGCCGCCGTGCACGGCACCGAGTCCTGGAGCTACCGCGAGCTCAACGAGCGCGCCAACCGCGTCGCCCACGCACTGCGCGACGGCGGACTGCGCGACGAGGACGTGGTCGCGGTGGTCACCGGGCGCACGCTGCACTGGCTGGTCGCCGTACTGGCGGTCTTCAAGGCCGGCGGTGTCTATCTGCCGGTGGAACCGCACTTCCCGGCCGACCGGATCACCGGCATGCTGGAGCGCGCCGGCTGCCGCCGGGTGCTGACCGAACGGGACGCCTCCGCGGGCCTGGCCGAGGCGCTGACCGCGCTGCCCGGGGTGCGCGCCGAGCAGCTGGAGACCCTGCTCGCCGGGGACCACCCGGTCACCGACCCCGGTGTCCCGGTGGCCGCGGGCCAGAGCGCGTACATCTACTTCACCTCCGGTTCGACCGGTGCGCCCAAGGGCGCGGTGTGCGAGCACGCGGGCTTCCTCAACCATCTGCTCGCCAAGATCGACGACTTGGAGATCGCCGAAGGCCGGGTGGTCGCCCAGACCGCTCCGCAGTGCTTCGACATCTCGCTGTGGCAGCTGGTGGCCGCACTGGCCGTCGGCGGCCGTACGCTCATCATCGGGCAGCCGGACATCCTGGACACCGCGCGCTTCCTCGACACCCTCGCCACCGGCGGCGTCGAGGTGCTCCAGGCCGTGCCCTCCTACCTCGAAGTGGTACTGACCGAGCTGGAGCGCAGCCCGCGTGCGCTGCCCCGGCTGCGCCATGTGTCGGCGACCGGCGAGGCGCTCAAGAAGGAGCTGGTGGAGCGCTGGTTCGCCACGTTTCCCGACGTCGCGCTGGTCAACGCGTACGGCCTGACCGAGACGTCCGACGACACCAACCACGAGGTGATGCGCCGGGTGCCGGAACAGGCCTCGGTGCCGCTGGGCCGCCCCGTCGCCAACGTCCGTATCCATGTGGTCGACGAGCGGCTGCGGCCGGTGCCGCTGGGCTCGCCGGGCGAGATCCTCTTCTCCGGCGTCTGCGTCGGACGGGGCTACGTCAACGACGAGGAGCGCACCCGCGCCGCGTTCCTGCCCGACCCCCTGCTGCCCGGTGAACGCAGCTACCGCTCCGGCGACTTCGGCCGCTGGCTGCCGGACGGGCGGCTGGAGTTCCTCGGCCGCCGGGACGCCCAGGTCAAGATCCGGGGCTTCCGGATCGAGATCGGCGAGGTGGAGAACCAGCTGCTCCGGGTGGCCGGGGTGCGGGACAGCGCCGTCGTCGTCACCGGCGAGGGCGAGGGCCGGCAGCTGGTGGCCTTCCACAGCGGCGAGAAGCTGTCCGACGCGCAGCTCCTGGAGTCGCTCGGCGCGGCGCTGCCCGGCTACATGATCCCCAGCCGGTTCCGCCGGCTCGACGCACTGCCGCTCACCGCCAACGGCAAGATCGACCGCAAGGCGCTGACCCGGCTCGCCGCGCAGGAGGAGTCCGCCGGCGACGGCGCGGACCTGCGCACGGACACCGAACGGCGGCTCGCACAGCTGTGGTCCGGGGTCCTGAAGGTGCCGGCCGGCCGGATCGGCCGGACCTCCCATTTCTTCGACAGCGGCGGGACCTCGCTGTCCCTGCTGCGGCTGGCGATCGCGCTGGACCGTGCGCTGACGCCCGCCGAACTCCAGCAGCACCCTGTTCTCGCGGACTGTGCGGCGTTGCTCGACCGCCGGGCCGCCGGGGCTCCGAATCCAGGAAGGCAGCCAGTTGACAGCCACGTGTGACGGCCCGGCCGTATCCGAAAACCTCGGCGACGGCGTCGAGTTGGTCCTCGCCGAAGGCCGGACCCCGGTCCTGCGGGTGCCCGGTCCGGACCTCCCCGGCGAGACCGTGCGCGCCCTGCTCGGCCGGCACGGCGCCCTGCTCGTCCGGGGCCTGGGCCTTACCGCACCGGCCGATCTGGGCCGGGCCGCGGCGGCGCTCGGGGTGACGCCGATGACCGAGCGGGAGGGCTTCACCGGCCGGACCGACTTCGGCGACGGGGTGTACGGCGCCTCGGAGTGGCCGGCCGACGAGCCGATGTGCATGCACCACGAGCGGAGTTACGGCGACGAGGTGCCCGGTATCGCCCTGTTCGGCTGTCTGACGGCGCCCCGCTCCGGCGGTGCGACCGCGGTGGCCGACGCCCGGACGGTGCTGGCGGCGCTGCCCGCGGACCTCGTGGCGCGCTTCGAGCGGGACGGCTGGCGGCTGGCCCGCAACTACCGCGACATCGGCGTGAGCTGGACCGCATCGTTCGGCACCGACGACGCCGGGCAGGTCGAGGCGTACTGCCGGGCACACGCCCTGGAGCACACCTGGCTGCCCGACGGCTCGCTGCGCACCGTGCAGCACCGCGCGGCGGTGGTCCGCCACCCCGCCACCGGCGAGCGGCTCTGGTTCAACCAGATCGCCTTCCTCAACGAGCTGACCATGGACCCGGCGGTGCGCGAGTACCTGGTGTCGCTGTACGGGCCCAACGCGCTGCCGTTCACCACCTTCCACGGCGACGGCGAGCCCGTCCCGGCGCAGGTCGTCGAGGTCATCAACGAGGTGTACACGGCGGCGACCGTGCGGGAGCCGTGGCAGGCGGGCGATCTGCTCGTGGTCGACAACCTGCGGACGGCGCACAGCCGCGAGGCGTACGAGGGCGACCGCGAGATCGTCGCGCTCTTCGGCGACCCGGTGCGCCTGGCCGGGCACGTCCTGCCCGCCGCCGGCTGACCGGCCGGGCCGGTCCGGAAACGACCGGCCCCTCCCCCTCCTCTACGGTTCCACGGAGCTTCCCATGCCCCAGCAGCACGCCGCGCCTTCGTTCTCCGTCATCTCCGGAGCCCAGGTGCACCAGGTCCTCGACGCGCACCACCAGGGCGTCGTCGACCTGATCGAGACGGCCTACCGGCTGCACGGCGGAGGCGAGACGGTGAACCCGCCGTCGTACTTCCTCCGCTTCCCCGACCGCCCGTCCTCCCGGATCATCGCGCTGCCCGCCTCGATCGGCGGCGAGCTGCCCACGGACGGCCTGAAGTGGATCTCCAGCTTCCCGGAGAACGTCGAGGCCGGCATTCCGCGCGCCTCGGCGGTGCTGATCCTCAACGACCCTGCCACCGGCTACCCGCTGGCGTGCCTGGAGAGCTCCATCATCAGCGCCGCCCGCACCGCGGCGTCCGCGGCGCTCGCCGCCGACCGGATCAGCGCCGGCCGCGGCGGCCGGCCGGCCCGGATCGGCTTCTTCGGCGTCGGGCTGATCGCCCGCTACATCCACACCTATCTGGCGCGCACCGGCTGGCGGTTCGACGAGATCGGGGTGCACGACCTGTCGGCGGCGCACGCGGGCGGCTTCGCCGACTACCTCCGGGAGTCCGGCGAGCCCGGCACGGTCACCGTGCACGGCTCCGCCGAGGAGCTGATCCGCTCCTGCGACCTGGTGGTCTTCGCGACCGTCGCGGGCACCCCGCATGTCACCGAGCCCGGCTGGTTCGCGCACAACCCGCTCGTGCTGCATGTCTCGCTGCGGGATCTGTCGCCCGAGGTGGTGCTCGGCGCGGCCAACTTCGTGGACGACGTGGAGCACTGCCTCAAGGCGGACACCTCGGTGCACCTGGCCGAACAGCGGGTGGGCCACCGGGACTTCCTCGACGGCACCCTGCACGACGTCCTGACCGGGAAGGTGCAGCCGCCCGCCGGCCGGCCGGTGATCTTCTCCCCGTTCGGCCTGGGGGTGCTGGACCTGGCGCTCGGCCGGCATGTCTACGAATCCGTGAAGGAATCCGGCGAGCTGCGGGTCGTCGACGATTTCTTCCACGAGATGCGCCGTTACGGCTAGGGCGGGAGGCCACCCGTGCCGACTATTTCGGCTCCCCAGGAATTCAACGAGGAAGACCTGTACGTCGATCTCGACGCCGTCCTCGGTATCCCGCTGCACCTCAAGTGCGAGGGCTTCAATTTCACCGGGTCGGTGAAGCAGAAGGCCGCACGGGAAATGGTCGAGGCCGCCGAGGAGGCCGGGCAGTTGTCGCCCGGTTCCGTCCTGGTGGAATCCTCGTCCGGCAATCTGGGCGTCGCGCTGAGCGTCATCGCGGCCAGCAAGGGCTACCGCTTCGTCTGCGTCACCGACTCCCGGTGCAATCTGGCCTCCAAGCGGCTGATGGAGGCGCTCGGCGCCACCGTCCACACCATCACCGAGCCGGCGCCCGAGGGCGGCTTCCTCGGCGCGCGGATCGCCCACGTACGCCAGCTGTGCGCGGAGGACTCCCGGTACGTCTGGCTCAACCAGTACGTCAACCCCGCCAACTGGCGTGCGCACTACCGGCACACGGCGCCCGGCATCCACCGGAGCCACCCCGGCCTGGACGTGCTCTTCGTCGGGGCGGGAACGACCGGGACCCTGATGGGCTGCGCCCGCTGGTTCAAGGAGCACCGGCCCGGGGTCCGCATCGTGGCCGTGGACAGCGTCGGCTCGGTCGCCTTCGGCCACCCGCCGGCGCCCCGGATGATCCCGGGCCTGGGGTCCGGGGTCCGCCCGGCGCTGCTGGACGAGGACTACGTCGACGACGTGGTGCTCGTCCCGGAGCCGGACACCGTGCGGATGTGCCACCGGCTGGCCGCGCGCGGCTTTCTGTTCGGCGGCTCCACCGGGACGGTCGTCAGCGGCGCCGACCGCTGGCTGTCCGGGCACGGCGGGCGGACGGGGCTCTCCTCGGTCGCCCTCTCGCCCGATATGGGCGAGCGCTATCTCGACACCGTTTACCACACCAACTGGGTGCAGGGCGTCTACGGCGAGGACACCCTCCGGCCCGCGCACCCCAGCCCTGAGACGAGAGAGGCACTACGATGACCAACCCGTTCGAGGACGCCGAGGGCCGCTACCTGGCGCTGGTCAACGACGAGGGCCAGTACTCCCTCTGGCCGGCGTTCGCCGAGATCCCGGACGGCTGGAAGGCCGCCCTGCCGGAGACCGGCCGCGCCGAGGCCCTGGAGTACATCGCCGCGCAGTGGACCGATATGCGTCCGCTGAGTCTGGTCCGTGCGATGGAGGGCTCCGCCGGTACCGCGAAGGCGGCCTCCTGATGACCGTGACCCTCGATACCGGGGCGGCGGCGCGGGTCACGTCGCTCACCCCGGACGAATCCGTGGCGGCGGAGCAGGCCGCCCGCCGGGTGGTGGCCTCCGGTGCCGCCCTGGTGGACAGCGCCGACTGGGTCGATGCCGCGCGTTCCGGCTGGTCGGAGCTGCCGCTCGGGCTGCGCCGGCCGCTGCACGACTTCCGCCGTGACTCCGGGCGCAGCGGCGTGCTGCTGCTGCGCGGTCTGCCGGTGGACGAGGCCGCGCTGCCGGACACCCCGTCCGGCGCCGGTTCCGTGCAGCGGGCGGGCTCGGTCTCGGCCGCGGTGCTGACGATGGTGGCCTGCGGTCTCGGCGACCCGGCCGCCTTCCGGCCGGAGAAGACCGGCGCCCTGGTCCAGGACGTGGTGCCGGTGCCGGGGAAGGAGGAGTTCCAGGGCAACGCGGGCTCGGTCCTGCTGACGTTCCACAACGAGAACGCCTTCCATCCGCACCGCCCCGACTTCGTCATGCTGCTGTGCCTGCGCGCCGACCACGAGAAGGTCGCCGCACTGCGCACCGCCGGTATCCGCGCGGCGATGCCGCTGCTGAGCGAGGAGACCCGGGCGGCGCTGGCCGCACCGGAGTTCGTCACCGCTCCCCCGCCGTCCTTCGGCGGGTCGGACGGCGGCACCGAGCCGCACCCGGTGATCTTCGGGGCACCCGAGGACCCGGATCTGCGGATCGACTTCGCGGCCACCGAGCCGGTCACCGACCGGGCCCGCCGGGCGATGGACGAGCTCGGCGACGCCTTCGAGCGGACCGGCCAGAGCACGGTGCTGGCCCCCGGCGATCTGGCGATCGTGGACAACCGGGTCACCACCCATGGGCGCAGCGCCTTCCAGCCGCGCTACGACGGCCGCGACCGCTGGCTTCAGCGCACCTTCGTCCTCACCGATCTGCGCCGCTCCCGCGGGTCCCGGTCCGGAGACGGTTACGTCCTTGACTGACAGCCTCCGTACCGCAACTCCTGAAAGGACCCGGCACCCATGACCCCTGCCATCCGGATCGAGAATCTGGCGAAGAACTTCGGCAGTACGGCCGCGATCCGGGGGGTCAGCCTGGAGGTTCCGGCCGGCCGGGTGCTCGGACTGCTGGGCCCCAACGGCGCCGGCAAGACCACGCTGGTGCGCATGGTCTCCACGCTCATCCGGCCGGACAGTGGGCGCATCCTGGTGCACGGGCACGATGTCGTGCGCGAGGCCGCCAAGGTGCGCCCGCTGATCGGACTCACCGGCCAGTACGCCTCGGTGGACGAGGACATCTCCGGCTGGGAGAACCTCTATCTGATCGCCCGGCTGTTCAATCTGCGCGGGCGCAAGGCCAGGGCCCGCGCCGACGAAATGCTGGAACGCTTCAGCCTCACCGAGGCCGGCAAACGGCCCGTCGGCGGCTACTCGGGCGGCATGCGCCGGCGGCTCGACCTGGCGGCCAGCCTCACCGGCGACCCCCGCGTCCTGGTCCTCGACGAACCGACCACGGGCCTCGACCCGCACAGCCGCAACAGCCTCTGGGCGGAGGTGAACCGGCTCGCGGAACAGGGCACGACCGTGCTGCTCACCACCCAGTACATGGAGGAGGCTGAGGCGCTCGCCGACGCCCTGGTGGTGATCGACAGCGGCCGGGTCATCGCCTCCGGCTCCACCGCCGAGCTGCGGGCGCGCCTGGGCGGCCAGATGCTCCGCATCCAGCCCGAGAAGCCCGGCGATCTGACGCGGATCTGCCAGGTCCTGGTGACGGCGGGCCACACCGAGGCGACCGTCATGACGGACGAGGGACGGCTCCAACTGCCCCTCACCGGCGGGGGAAGCCAGCTCACCGCCGTGGTCCGCACCCTCGGCGAGACCGGTATCCCGCTCGCCTCACTGGACACCCATATCCCGAGCCTTGACGAGGTCTTCCTCAAGCTCACCGGACCCGCGGCTGCCAGGGAACCCGTCGCCGCTAGGAGCGCGGCATGAGTTCACTGGTACGTCACTCGCTGGCGCTCTCGCGCCGCAATCTGCGCAAGTCGCTGGCCAGCCCGGGGCAGGTGCTGGACACCGCGCTGATGCCGGTGGTGCTGTCGGTCATCTTCATCTATGCCTTCGGCGGCGCGATCGCCGGCAACAGCGCGGACTACCGGCAGTATCTGATGCCGGGAATCATGGCCCTGAACCACACCATCGTCTCCCGCACCGCGGGCATCGCGCTCAACACCGATTTTTCCTCCGGGGTGATGGACCGCTACCGGTCGATGCCCGTCGCCCGTTCCGCGGTGCTCATCGGCCGGGTCTCGGCCGACTCGGTCCGGCTGCTGATCAGCCAGCTCGCGGTGTTCGCCTTCGCCCTGCTCATCGGCTTCCGCGCGGACAACGGCCTGCTGCCCACCCTCGCCGCCTTCGGTCTGCTGCTGCTGTACGGCATCGCGCTGTGCTGGGTGAACGCCTTCATCGGCCTGGCCGCCCGCAGCATCGACACGGTGCAGAGCGTGAGCACCATCGCCATGCTCCCGCTCCAGTTCGGCAGTTCGGTCTTCGTCGCGCCCAACACCATGCCCGACTGGCTACGGGTCTTCGTCGAACACAACCCGATGACCCTGGTCGTCGACGCCTCCCGCAACCTGATGATCGGCGGCCCGGTCGCGGCCTCCGCCCAGGGCGCCCTGCTGTGGATCGCGGGGCTGATCGCGGTGTTCCTGCCGCTGTCTGTGTGGAAGTACCGGGCTCGGACGTGAGGGGGGGCGGACGGGCCGCGCCGGCTGCCGGCCGGCGACGGCCCGCCCGCACAGGGACTACTTGCCGTCCCCGCCCTGCGGCTGCGGCTCGCGCGGGGCCTCCGGGGGCATGGGCCCGCCGTCGTGCTTGCCGCCGTCCGCCTCCATGTCCGCGGGGTGCATGAACGGGACTCCGCGCCAGCCTTCCGCGTCGGGCGTGCGCGTCTCATAGGTCTCGACAGCCAAGGCGCTCATCTACCAGCCTCCTCTTTCGCAAGGGGCCATGCCGCCGTACCGTCGAGGGCATGACCCGTAGGGCCGCAGAGGTTTTCCTCCGCGGTTGGTCACCCGTCCCGGCTGCTCGACTGTCCAGGTTCCGCCGCCGGGGCGGGAGTCTTCGGGCCGCTCATGACGCCTCTACGTGCCGATGGCCGTGGCTCCGGATCTCCCGAGCAGCAGCGCATGCTGCCGCCCAGTCGTTTCGCTTCCGCGCCTGGCTCCGCTGGAGGTCCAGGGCTCCACACACCTTGCAGCCGGGCGCCGGCTCGCCATCGAGTAGCCATCCGTCCAGCGGTAGTTCAATGGGCGGTTGGCTGTACCGAATCGGGCTGGTCATGAACCCTCCACACCGTTCGCCTCGCGCGTCATCTCGGTGACGACAACGCTAGGAAGAGGTCGGGCTCAACTCACAGTCGATTGCGCGTGATTGCAGGGCAATCACCTCAATGAGGCCATAGCCGATGTGATCAGCGCACGAGCCTTGGCACCGTAGACGGCGAGGTCGGCCAGCATGGTGAACGTGTCGGCATAGGCACCTACTTCACTGGGCTGCGTGAGTGTGAGATAGCCCGAGACAAGCTCTACGTTGACCTGAGACCTGTCGGAGATCCAGAACCCTTCCACCGGCATACGGGCCCGTCCGGTCCTGGCCGGGATCACTCCGAGGCTCACGTTGGGCAACGTGCCGACCATCAGCAGGTGCTCAAGCTGCTCCCTCTGCGTCTCGGCGCTGCCAAGGCCGTTGTGCAACACCGACTCCTCGATCAAGAAGGCGAACCGCTTCTGGCCTTCGTACAGGACCCGCTGACGGTCCATGCGAGCGGCGACAGCATCGGCTACGTCATCAATCGCGACCCGCCTTCGCTGAACGGCCCGCAAGACGTCTTCCGTATAGCTGTAGGTCTGGAGCAGTCCAGGCACAAGCCATGACGAAGCTGCCATGGATCAGACGAGCTTGTACTCCTCGTGCGGGGTAGCCCGCTCCCACACGGCTTCGAATGCCGAACTCACCAACGCGGTGACGGTTGGTTCCGTACGCCACTCTCGGTCGACGACCTCACCGACGCCGGAGAAGTAGGTGAACAGGACCGACGACCCATCAAACATCCACAGGTCGGTCCCGGGCAGCGACAGGTCCGCGGCGTTGCGGCGGGACAGCCATCGGACCTGCTCTCCGACAGCCACATTGGCGAACGTCAGATCGTGCTCATACTTGATGTAGTCGGTCACCGGCTCCGAGATGATGCGGGCTCGCCGCATGACGACTCCGCGCCTGGTTGTCTCGGTCACCAGGTCACCCCACGCCCCCCAGTAGTCCGGCAGCTTCGTCGGGTCGTTGTCGTACCGGTGCCCTGCCCGCCAACGCGCGAATTCCGGGTCGTCCGGGGTGTAGATGTCACGCATCTCCAAGTGCACCGCGGAGTGCTGCGCCTTGGCGAGTCCGTCACGTACCGGGTGCTTCACCGTCTCCTACCTCCGGTCGGGGGATGTACTGGAGCATCACGGCCGGCAACCGGATGATCGTCTCGTGATCCGGCACGTCCGTGGAGTGGCCGGGAATCGAACCGATCTCCTGACACGCCGCGACCTCGTCGTCTGTGGCCTTATAGGACTGGATCAGTAGATCTCCGCTGTCCTTGTCGAGCCAGATGGTTGGAGAGTCGTCAACTGGCGTGTTCGGAATGATTCCTAAGAAACATGCCGTCCTCCCCTGCCGACACAATTGCGCCCAATTGCACGACCATCGCCCCACCGGGGCAGGCCGTCAAGAGGGCCACCACCCCTGCGCACTTCGGCCGTCATTGCTGCTGTTCCGCGTGACTCGGGTGGTTCCTGAGTTCGATGTTCAGGTCCACAACTTTGCTCTTGTCACCCCGTGCCTCTGCCAACTGCCGCTCGTTTAGCAGCGCCTGGCAGATATCGCACTCCGCCGCGGGCTTCGGGGCGGGCCGGGGTTCGCCGAGATGTACGGGTGGGGTCAGACTGCCGGACACGACCACTCCTCTCCGTAGTGATTCCACTACCAGGAGTCCTCAGCGTGGCCTACAGTCAGGGACCATTCAACGTGTCACGTGCGGACGGAAGGACAGTGAAGGCCCTTTGAATCGCAACGACTTGAACCCGGACGCCTCCCCTGAAGCGGCCTACGGAGCGCGATTGCGCAGTCTGCGAGAGGCGCGTGGCTGGACGCAGGAGGAGCTGGGCGAACGTGCGGAGTATTCCAGTGTGCATGTTTCAGCAGTCGAAAATGGTCGGAAGCCTCCAACCCTCCGGTTCTCGCGTAGCGTGGACCGTGTCTTCGGCCTTGAGGGCACAGCGGAGTCGTTCGAGCGTGCGTACCGCGAGATCAAACACGGCAGCCTGTTGGAAGGATTTCCGGAGTACGTCGGGTACGAGGGCCGGGCAGTAGAGATCCGGCTCTACAACATTGGGACCATCCCCGGTCTCTTGCAGACACCGGAGTACGCACGCGTGCTGGCGGACAGCGCCGTGCGGCGGGGCGCCGTCGCGCCCGAACAGGCGGATGAACGTGTCGCGTTTCTGGCAGAGCGTCAGGCGGCGCTGGAGCGGCCACGGCCGCCCATGGTGTTTGTGACCCTGGACGAAAGCTGTATTCGTCGGCCGGTCGGCGGCTCCACTGTCATGGACGCGCAGTTGGCGCGGCTGGTCGAGTTTGCTGACCTTCCGAACACGCTGTTGCAGGTGGCGCCGTACGACATAGGGGAGCGCCGCACGTTTGACCTGCCCGTCAACCTCTTGACGCTGCCGGACCGGTCCCTGGTTTGCTACGCCGAATCTCAGGCGCAAGGAAACCTGGACCGGGAAAGTACCTCCGTGGTGCCCATGTTGACGGCATACCATCAATTGCAGGCCGAAGCACTATCGCAGGCGGCATCCGTGGCCATGATCGAGCAGGTACGAAAGGGCACCCCGTGACAACCGACTCCCCCCGCTGGTTCAAGTCCTCCTACAGCAACCCAGCGAACGGCGGCGACTGCATCGAGGTTGCCGCCAATATCCCGGGCGTCGTTCCCGTCCGTGACAGCAAGGCCCCGCACGGCCCGGCGCTCACCTTCACCGCGAACGGCTGGTCGTCGTTCGTCGCCGCCGTCAAGGGTGGGGAGTTCCCTGCCTGAACCCATAGCAGACCCTGAGGCCGAAGCGCTGTGGCAAGCGGCAGCCGTGGCGATGATCAGCAGGTTACGAAAGGGCACACCGTGACGACCGAATCCCCCCGTTGGTTCAAGTCCTCCTACAGCGGTAACGGTGGCCAGTGCATCGAGGTCGCCGCCAACATCCCCGGCGCCATACCCGTCCGCGACAGCAAGGACCCCAACGGCCCGGCGCTCAGCTTCTCCGCGAACGGCTGGTCGTCGTTCGTCGCTGCCGTCAAGGGTGGGGAATTCCCCGCCTGAACCCGCAGCAGACCCTGAGTAACCGGCCCTCGCCACACGGCGGGGGCCGTTGTCATGTCGGCAGACCTCCGCCCTCGCGGAAAACCCCAGCTCAGCAAGCGAAATGGCTTCAATAGCGCACTGAAACCCGAGGTTCTTAGCCTCCCGTCGGTGATGTGCCGCGTTTCTGCTGATGCACAAGGAGTTCCCCGATGAGTGGTCCGAAGGCCCAGGCGCAGTGGCAGGGAGTGGAGCGGACGTTCGCCGCGCTGACGCTTCCCGAGCTCTTCGAGGACCAGGTGCGGCGTACTCCTGACGCGCCGGCGCTCGGCTGTGGTGACGAGCAGCTCAGCTACCGGGAGTTGAACGCCCGCGCCAACCGGCTGGCCCGGCTGCTGACGGAGCGGGGCGTGGGGCCCGAGCGGATCGTGGCGGTCCTGGTGCCGCGGTCCGTCGATCTCGTGGTGTCGCTGCTGGCGGTGGCGAAGACCGGGGCCGCCTATCTGCCCATGGACACCGACTACCCGGCGGACCGCGTCGCCTTCATGCTGGCCGACGCGCGGCCGGCCTGCCTGCTCACCACGGCCGGGGCCGGGGCGACGACGGAGGACTTCGACGGGCGGGCCGTGCTGCTGGACGCTCCGGACGTGGCGCAGGCGCTGTCGCGGGCCGCGGAGACCGACCTCGGCGACGGGGAACGGACCGGCCCGCTGCGTCCGGCACATCCCGCCTATGTCATCTACACCTCCGGCTCCACCGGCGTGCCCAAGGCCGTCGTGATCGAGCACCGGGCGCTCGCCGACTATCTCGGCTGGTCGCGCCAGACTTACCCGAGCGTCCGCGGCACCTCGCTGTGGCACTCGTCGGTGTCCTTCGACATGACCGTCACCTCGCTGTGGGTGCCGCTGGTCACCGGCGGCCGGGTGCTGGCGGGGCCGCTGGACGAGGACGCGTTCGGCGGTACGCCGGAGTGCACCTTCCTCAAGGCCACCCCCAGCCATCTGCCGCTGCTCGACGTGCTCCCGGCGGGCTTCTCCCCCACCGAGGAACTCATGCTCGGCGGTGAGGCGCTGATCGGCTCCGTGCTGGACGAGTGGCGGCGGCGCAACCCGGCGGCCACCGTGCTGAATGTCTACGGGCCGACCGAAGTGACCGTCAACGCGGCCGAGTTCCGGCTCGAACCCGGCGAGCCGACCCCCGACGGGGTGCTGCCGCTGGGCCGGCTGATGGACAACGCCCGCGGCTATGTCCTCGACACCGCGCTGCGGCCGGTCGGGGAGGGTGTCGCCGGTGAGCTCTACATCGCCGGGCCGGGGCTCGCGCGGGGGTATCTGGGGCGACCGGGGCTGACGTCGGAGCGGTTCGTGGCCGATCCGTACGGCGCGCCCGGCAGCCGGATGTACCGCACGGGCGACCTGGCGCGCTGGCGGGCCGACGGGCAGCTGGAGTTCCTGGGCCGCACCGACCACCAGGTGAAGGTGCGCGGCCACCGGGTCGAGCCCGGGGAGATCGAGGCGGCGCTGATGCGGCACCCGCGGGTCTCCCGGACCGTGGTGCTGGTCCGCGAGGACCGTGCGGGCGATCAGCGGATCGTCGCCTACGTGACGGGGACAACGACGGGGACGGGCGATGCCCAGGCACCCGAGCCGGCGGCGCTGCGGGAGCTGGTCGCGGAGTCGCTGCCCGACTACATGGTCCCGTCGGCCATCGTGGTCCTGGAGCAGTGGCCGCTGACCCCGAACGGCAAGGTCGACCGGGCTCAACTGCCCGCCCCCGACTACGCCTCGCACGCCGAGACCGGCGGCCGGGCGCCCCGCGACGCCACCGAGGAGACCCTCGCCGCCCTCTTCGCCGAGGTCCTGGGCCTGCCCGCGGTCACCATCGACGACAATTTCTTCCACCTCGGCGGACACTCCCTGCTCGCCACCCGCCTCATCAGCCGGGTCCGCGCCGCGCTGCACGCCGACTTCACCGTCCGCGACCTCTTCGAGCACCCCACGGTCGCCGCGCTCGCGCCCCGGCTCCCCGGCGCGCCCACCGCCCGCCGCCCGCTCACACCGGCCGATCCTCGCCCGGCGCACCTTCCCCTCTCCCCCGCGCAGCGCCGCCTCTGGTTCGCGTACCGGCTCGAAGGACCCAGCCCCACCTACAACCTCGCGCAGGCGTTCCGGATCGGCGGCGTCCTCGACCACGCCGCGCTGGCCGCCGCGCTGGCCGACCTCACCGAGCGGCACGAAGCGCTCCGCACCCGCATCACCGAGCACGACGGCGAGCCCCGGCAGACCGTCCAACCTGCCGACCAGGCACGCCCGGAGCTCCCTCTCCTCCCCACCACCGAGGACCAACTCCCGTACCTCCTCGCCGAGCAGGCCGCGTACGCCTTCGACCTCACCCACGAGAACCCGCTGCGCGCCGCCCTCTTCCGCCTGGGCGAGCAGGAGCACGTGCTGCTGCTGGTGATGCACCACATCGCGGGCGACGGCTGGTCGACGGCCCCGCTCCTGAAGGACCTCGGCGCGGCCTACACCGCCCGCCGCGACGGCACCGCGCCCGCCTGGCGGCCGCTCGCCGTCCAGTACGCCGACTACACCCTCTGGCAGCGGGAGATCCTGGGCACAGAGGACGTTCCCAGCAGCCTTGCGAGCACCCAACTCGACTACTGGCAGGGCCAGTTGAGAGGGCTGCCGGAGTTGCTGGAGCTGCCGCTCGACCGGCCGCGGCCCGCCGTCGCCTCGCACCGCGGCGCGAGCGTCCGCTTCGCGCTGGACGCGGGGCTGCACCAGGGCGTGGTGCGGCTGGCGCGCGAGTGCGATGTCACGGTCTTCATGGTCTTCCAGGCCGCGGTCGCCGCGCTGCTGTCGCGGCTCGGCGCGGGCACCGACATCCCCCTGGGCACCGCCGTCGCCGGACGCACCGACGACGCCCTCGACGACCTCGTCGGCTTCTTCGTCAACACCCTCGTCCTGCGCACCGATGTCTCCGGCGACCCCACCTTCCGCGAACTCCTCGCCCGGGTCCGGGAGACCGGCCTCGCCGCCTACGCCCACCAGGACGTCCCCTTCGAGCGCGTCGTCGAGGCGGTCAACCCGGCCCGTACGCTCTCCCACACCCCGCTGTTCCAGACGATGCTGACCTCGCAGAACGTCCTGGACGGGGGCCCCGGCCCGGCCGGTCTCGATGCGGTGACCGAGGACGTGCCGCGGCGGACCGCGCGGTTCGACCTGTCCTTCCACACCTGGGAGCGCCAGGCCGCCGACGGTGCGGCGGCGGGGGTGGACGGACTGCTGGAGTACGCCACCGACCTCTTCGACGCGGCCACCGCCGAGGCGCTGGCGGCCCGGCTGGTCCGGCTGCTCGGCGCGGCCGTCGCCGGGCCCGGTCTGCCGGTCGGGCAGCTGGACCTGCTGACCTCCGGCGAGCGGGACCGGCTGCTGCACGCGTGGCAGGGCGAGCGGCGGGAGCTGTCCGGGCGGACCGTTCCGGAGCTGTTCGAGGACCGGGCCGCGCAGCACCCGGACGCCGTCGCCGTGGTGCACGACGACCGTGCGCTGACCTACCGGGAGCTGAACGAGCGGGCCAACCGGCTGGCCCGGGAGCTGGTCGCGCGGGGCGTGGGACCGGAGAGCTATGTCGCGGTGGCGATGCACCGGTCGGTGGAGCTGGTGGTCGCGCTGATGGCGGTGCTGAAGGCCGGCGGCGCGTATCTGCCGCTGGACCCGGCCTATCCGGCGGAGCGGCTCGGCTTCATGCTGGCGGATGTGGCGCCGGTGCTGGTGCTGACCGGGCGCGGAGTGGTCGAGGAGGTCCCGGCCCCCTGCCCGCTGCTGCGGCTCGACGAGCCCGCCACGGCCGACGGAGTGGCGGCACGGTCCGCCGCCGACCTCACCGACGCGGACCGCAACGGCCCGCTGTCGCTGGACAACGCCGCCTTCGTGATCTTCACCTCGGGCTCCACCGGCCGCCCCAAGGGCGTCACGGTCCAGCACCGCTCCCTCGACGGCTATCTGTCCTGGACCCGGTCCGCCTACCCCGGGGTCGCGGGGACCGCGCTGGTGCACTCGCCGGTCGCCTTCGACCTCACCGCGACCGGTCTGTTCGCCCCGCTCACCTCGGGCGGCTGTGTGCGGCTGATCGAGCTGGACGCGTCGAGCGCGGCGGCCGAGGGCGAGCAAAGCCCCAGCTTCGTGAAGGCCACCCCGAGCCATCTGCCGCTGCTGATCGAGCTGCCCGACGCGTTCTCGCCCGACGAGCAGCTGGTGCTCGGCGGGGAGTCGCTGATGGGCGAGGTGCTGGACGAGTGGCGGGCCCGGCACCCGGGCGCGACCGTCATCAACGAGTACGGTCCGACGGAGGCCACGGTCGGCTGCTCGGAGTACCGCATCGAGCCGGGCGACACCGTCCCGGCGGGTGTCGTCACCATCGGCCGGCCCGTCTGGAACACCCAGATGTTCGTGCTGGACGCGCGGCTGCAGCCCGTCCCGGTGGGCAGCCCCGGAGAGCTGTACATCGCCGGGGACCTGGTGACCCGCGGCTACCACCGGCGCCCCGACCTGACCTCCACCCGCTTCGTCGCCAACCCCTTCGGGCCGCCCGGCAGCCGGATGTACCGGTCCGGCGACCTCGGCCGGTGGCGGGCGGACGGGCAGCTGGAGTTCATCGCCCGGGTCGACGACCAGGTCAAGATCCGGGGCTTCCGGATCGAACTCGGCGAGATCGAGGGCGTGCTCGGCGCGCACCCCGCACTCGCCCAGGCCGCGGTGATCGTGCGGGAGGACCGGCCCGGCGACAAGCGGCTGGCCGGTTACGTGGTCCCGGCTCCCGGGTGCTCCCCGGACCCGGCGGAGCTGCGCCGGTACGCCGCCGCGCAACTGCCCGACTACATGGTGCCGGTGGCCTTCGTGCTGCTCGACCGGCTGCCGCTGACGGTCAACCGGAAGCTGGACCGCCGGGCGCTGCCGGTGCCCGACTACGGCGCCGCCCGCGGCCCCGGGCGGGGCCCGCGCACCGCGCGGGAGGAGATCCTGAGCGGCGCGTTCGCCGAGGTGCTGGGCCTGCCGCGGGTGGGCGTGGACGACAACTTCTTCGATCTGGGCGGCCATTCGCTGCTGGCGACCCGGCTGATCGCCGGGCTGCGCGGTGCGCTGGGCGTGGAGCTGTCCATCCGGGCGGTGTTCGAGACGCCCACGGTGGCGGGGCTGGCGGCCCGGCTCGCCGAGGCGGAGCGGGCCCGACCCGCGCTGGTGGCGGCCGAGCGCCCGGAGCGGGTACCGCTGTCGTTCGCCCAGCGGCGGCTGTGGTTCATCCACCGCCTCCAGGGCTCCAGCGTCACCTACAACATCCCCACCTGGATACGGCTGACCGGCCCGCTGGACCAGGACGCGCTGCGGGCCGCGGTCGCGGACCTGGTGGCCCGGCACGAGGTGCTGCGCACCGTCTACCCGGAGGAGGCCGGTGAGCCGTACCAGCAGGTCCTGCCCGTCGGCGCGCTGACGCCGGAAGTGACCTTCGCCCCGGTGGCGGGGGAGGCGGAGCTGGCCGGCGCGCTGGCGCAGGCGGCGCTGCACCCGTTCGGCCTGGTCGGTGAACTCCCCCTTCAGGTCAGTGTGTTCTCGCTGAACGAGCGGGAGCATGTGCTGGCCGTGGTGATGCACCACATCGCCAGCGACGGCTGGTCCATGGCGCCGCTGGCCCGCGATCTGTCGGAGGCCTACGGCGCGCGCCTCGCGGGCCGGAGCCCGGCGCGGGACGCGCTGCCCGTCCAGTACGCCGACTACGCGCTGTGGCAGCGGGAGCTGCTGGGATCGGAGGACGTCCCGGGCAGCGTGATCTCCCAGCAGCTGGCGTTCTGGGAACGGGAGCTGGCCGGCGCCCCCGAGCTGATCGATCTGCCGCTGGACCGGCCCCGCCCCGCGGTGGCCGGCCACCACGGCGGCAGTGTGCAGCTGGAGCTGGACCCGGAGCTGCACCGGCAGCTGGTCGCACTGGCGCAGAGTTCCGGCGCCACGCTGTTCATGGTGCTGCACGCGGCGATCGCCGCACTGCTGTCGCGGCTCGGCGCCGGCACCGACGTCCCGGTCGGCACCGCCGTGGCGGGCCGTACCGACGAGGCGCTGGACGAGCTGGTCGGCTTCTTCATCAACACCCTGGTGCTGCGCACCGATCTGTCCGGGGACCCCACGTTCCGCGAGCTGCTGGCCCGCGCCCGGAAGACCGACCTGGCGGCATACGCCCACCAGGACGTGCCGTTCGAGCGGGTCGTCGAGGCGGTCAACCCGGACCGGGTGCTGTCGCATTCGCCGCTCGTGCAGGTCGTGACGACGCTCCAGAGCTACCGGCAGGGCGCCCTGGACTTCCCCGGCACGGAGGCGACCGCACCGAAGGTCACCAACGAGATCGCCAAGTTCGACCTGATCTTCTTCTGGGAGGAGCGGCAGGACGCGGAGCTGGCCCCGGACGGGATCGGTCTCGAAGTGAAGTACGCGACCGACCTGTTCGACCACGGGACCGCGGTGCAGATCGCGGACCGGCTGCTGCGGGTGCTGCGGGCGGCCGTCGCCGACCCGGACCGCCGGGTCGGGGCGTTCGAGATCCTCGCCCCGCAGGAGCGCGACCGGCTGCTCTCCGGCTGGAACGACACCGCCCGCGGCACGGCCGCCGCGACCCTGCCCGCGCTCTTCGAGGAGCGGGTGGACCGGGCCCCGGACGCCGCGGCGCTGGTCCACCGGGGCCGGACGTACCGCTACGCGGAGGTGGCGGAGCGGGTGAACCGGCTGGCCCGGCTGCTGGTCGAGCGGGGCGTGGGCCCGGAGCACGTGGTGGCGCTGGCGCTGCCGAAGTCGGCGGACCTGATCGTGGCGATGCTGGCCGTGGTCACGGCGGGCGGCGCCTATCTGCCGGTCGACCCGGAGTACCCGGCCGAGCGGATCGCGTACATGCTCGACGACGCCCGCCCCACGTGCCTGCTCACCCTCACCGGCACCGCCCTGCCCGAGACCGGCTGCCCCCGCCTCCTCCTCGACGACCCCGCCGTGGCCGCCGACCTCGACGGCCGGCCCGCCACGCCCCTCGACGCCCGCGCCTCACTCCAGCACCCCGCGTACGTCATCTACACCTCCGGCTCCACCGGCCGCCCCAAGGGCGTCGAGGTCACCCACGCCGGAGTGGCGTCGCTGGCGGCCTCCGCCCGGGAGAACTACCTCCTCGACGGCGACAGCCGGGTGCTCCAGCTCTCCTCGCCCAGCTTCGACGCCTCGGTGATCGAACTGGTCATGGCGCTCACCACGGGCGCCGCCCTGGTGGTCCCGGACGGCCCGCCGCCGGCCGGTGAGGAGCTGGCCGCGCTGCTGCGGGACCAGCGGATCACCCACACCCTGATCCCGCCGGCCACGCTGGCGACCGTCCCGGACGGCGAACTGCCGGAGCTGCGCACGCTGGTGACCGGCGCGGACGCGGTGAGCGTGGAGCTGGCGGGCCGCTGGGCCACCCGCCACCGCATGATCAACTCGTACGGTCCGACCGAGTCCACCGTCGCCGCCACCATGAGCCGCCCGCTGTCCGGCGAGGGCGTCCCGCCGATCGGCGTCCCGGTCGCCAACACCCGGGTGTACGTGCTGGACGCGGGGCTGCGGCCGGTGCCGGCCGGGGTCCCCGGTGAGCTGTACCTCGCCGGGCACGGCCTCGCGCGCGGCTACCGGAACCGGGCGGCGCTGACCGCGGAGCGCTTCGTGGCGAACCCGTACGGGGTGCCCGGCGAGCGGATGTACCGCACCGGGGACCTGGTGCGCTGGCGCGCCGACGGCGAGCTGGAGTACGTCGGCCGGACCGACGCCCAGGTGAAGGTGCGCGGCTTCCGCATCGAACTCGGCGAGATCGAGGCCGTGCTGGACGCCCACCCGCGGGTCAAGCAGACGGTGGCGCTGGTCCGCGAGGACACCCCCGGCGACCGGCGCATCGTGGCGTACACCGAACTGCTCCCGGAGCTGTCCGGACCGACGCCCGCCGACGAGCTGCTGGAGCAGATCTCCGGCAGCCTGCCCCGGCACATGGTGCCGTCCGCGGTCGTCGTGGTGGAGCGGTGGCCGCTGACGCCGAACGGCAAGGTCGACCGCAAGGCGCTGCCCGCGCCGGGCCGTCCGGCGCCGTCCGCCGGGCACGAGGCGCCGCGCACCCCGCGCGAGGAGAAGCTCTGCACCCTCTTCGCCGAGCTGCTCGGGCTGCCGGAGGTCGGCATCCACGACAGCTTCTTCCGGCTGGGCGGGCACTCCCTGCTGGCGACCAGGCTGATCAGCGGCATCCGGGCCGCGCTCGGCGCCGAGGTCACGGTCCGGACGATCTTCGAGAATCCGACCGTCGCCCAGCTCGCGCAGCAACTCGACGGCGCCCGCAAGGCCCGTCCGTCGCTCCGGTCCATGCGCCGCAGGCCGTCGTCCTGAACCACCGGCGGTGCCGTCCGCCGGGCGGAGCCGTCCGCCCGGCCATCCCTCTTCGTCGCACGTCCCTGAAGGAGTCCCGTTGTTCCCCATGTCGTTCGCCCAGCGCCGGCTGTGGTTCGCGTTCCAGCTGGAGGGACCCAGCCCGACGTACAACTGCCCCCTGTACGTGCGTCTGTCGGGCGAGCTGAACCGGGACGCGCTGGTCGCCGCGGTCGGGGAGGTGACCGGCCGGCACGAGGTGCTGCGGACCCGGTTCGCCGAGGAGGCCGGTGAGCCCCGCCAGGTGGTGCTGTCGCCGGAGGAGGGGCGGCCGGAGGTCCGGTTCGTGGAGCTCGACGGGGAGGCGGCGCTGACCGCGGCGCTGTCGGAGCAGGCGCGGTACTGCTTCGACCTCACGGCCGAGGTGCCGCTGCGGGTCACGCTCTACCGGGTCGCCGAGCGGGAGCACGTACTGCTGTTGCTGATGCACCACATCGCGGGCGACGGCTGGTCGATGGCACCGCTGGCCCGCGATCTGTCGGAGGCGTACGCCGCCCGGTGCGCGGGCACCGCCCCGCAGTGGGAGCCGCTGCCGGTCCAGTACGCCGACTACGCCCTGTGGCAGCAGGACGTGCTGGGCTCCGAGGACGACCCGGAGAGCCTGCTGTCCGAGCAACTCGGCTACTGGCAGCGGCAGTTGGCCGGAGCGCCGGAGCTGCTCGAACTGCCGCTGGACCACCCGCGCCCGGCGGTGGCGAGCCACCGTGGCGCGACCGTGCGCTACACCCTGGACGCCGGTCTGCACCGGCGGCTGGTGGAGCTGGCCCGCGCCTGCGACGCCACGGTCTTCATGGTCGTCCAGGCCGGGCTGGCGGTGCTGCTGTCGCGGCTGGGGGCCGGCGCGGACATCCCGGTCGGGACCGCGGTGGCGGGCCGTACCGACGAGGCCCTGGACGACCTCGTCGGCTTCTTCGTCAACACCCTGGTGCTGCGCACCGATGTCTCCGGCGACCCGGCCTTCCGGGAGCTGGTGGCCCGGGTCCGGGAGACCGACCTCGCCGCCTACGCCCACCAGGACGTGCCGTTCGAGCGGGTCGTCGAGGCCGTCAACCCGGACCGGTCGCTGTCCCACACCCCGCTCTTCCAGGTGCTGCTGACCCTGCAGAGCAACGCGGGCAGCACCTTCTGTCTCCCGGGCGTCGAGGCCTCGTTCGGCGATGTGGCGACCGGGGTCGCCAAGACGGATCTGACCTTCTACCTGGAGGAGCGGTACACCCCGGAGCAGGCCCCGGCGGGCATGACCGGCGAGATCCAGTACGCCGTGGACCTGTTCCGGGAGGAGAGCGCACAGGTCCTGGCGCAGCGGCTGATCCGGGTGCTCGACGCGGTGACCGCGGACCCGGACCGCGCGGTGAGCCAGGCTCCGGTGCTCGACGCGGCCGAGCACCGGCAGCTGGTCGTGGAGCGCAACGCCACCGGGCGCACGGTTCCGGCGGCGACCGTGCCGGAGCTCTTCGAGACCTGGGCGGACCGCGCTCCGCAGGCGCCCGCCGTGGTGTTCGAGGACCGGGTGCTGAGTTATGCGGAGGTCTCCCAGCGGGCGAACCGGCTGGCCCGGCTGCTGGTGGAGCGGGGCGTGGGCCCGGAGCGGGTGGTGGCGCTCGCCCTGCCGCGCTCCCCGGAGATGGTGGTCGCGGCGCTGGCGGTGCACAAGGCGGGCGGGGCGTATCTGCCCGTCGACCCGGAGTACCCCGCCGAGCGGATCGCGTACATGCTCGACGACGCCCGCCCCGCCTGCCTGCTCACCGTCGGCGGCGTGGCCCTCCCCGAGAGCGGCTGCCCACGCATCCTCCTCGACGACCCCGCCGTGGCCGCCGACCTCGACGGCCGGCCCGCCACACCCCTCGACGCCCGCGCCTCACTCCAGCACCCCGCGTACGTCATCTACACCTCCGGCTCCACCGGCCGCCCCAAGGGCGTCGAGGTCACCCACGCCGGAGTGGCGTCGCTGGCGGCCACCCACGCCGAGGCGTTCGCGGTGGGACCCCGGTCCCGGGTGCTCCAGTTCGCCTCGCTGAGCTTCGACGCCGCGGCCTGGGAACTGATCATGGCGCTCACCACCGGCGCCGCGCTCGTGGTGGCACCCGCGCACCGGCTGGCGCCCGGCGCGCCGCTGGCCCGGCTGCTGGCCGAACAGCGGGTCACCCACGCCACGCTGCCGCCCGCCGCGCTCGGCGCACTGGGCCCGGACGCGCTGCCGGACGGGATGACGCTGGTGGTGGCGGGCGAGGCCTGCGCCCCGGAGCTGGTGGGGCGCTGGTCGGCCGGGCGCCGGATGGTGAACGCCTACGGGCCGACCGAGGCCACGGTGTGCGCCACCATGAGCGCACCGCTCTCGGGCGCCCAAGTACCGCCGATCGGCGGCCCCATCCACAACGCCCGGGTCTACGTCCTGGACGCGGCGCTGCGCCCGGTGCCCACGGGGGTCGCGGGCGAGCTGTACGTCACCGGTCCGGGCCTCGCGCGGGGGTATCTGGGGCGGCCGGGCCTGACGTCGGAACGCTTCGTCGCCGACCCGTACGGCGCACCGGGCAGCCGGATGTACCGCACCGGCGACCTGGCTCGGTGGCGGGCCGACGGCCAGCTGGAGTTCCTCGGGCGCACCGACCACCAGGTGAAGATCCGGGGCTTCCGGATCGAACTCGGCGAGATCGAAGCCGCCCTGAGCGCCACCGGACTGGTGGCGGAGGCGCTGGTCACCGTGCATGACGACGCTGCCGCCGGGCGCCGGCTGGTCGCCTATGTGACGGGGACGGCGACGGGGACGGGCGGCGCCGAGGCCCCCGAGCCGGCCGCGCTGCGGGAGCTGGTCGCGGAGTCGCTGCCCGACTACATGGTCCCGTCCGCCGTCGTCGTCCTGGAGCAGTGGCCGCTGACCCCCAACGGCAAGGTGGACCGGGACCGCCTGCCCGCCCCCGACTACGCCTCGCACGCCGAAGGCGACGGCCGGGCGCCCCGCGACGCCACCGAAGAGACCCTCATCGCGCTCTTCGCCGAGGTCCTGGGCCTGCCCGCGGTCACCATCGACGACAACTTCTTCCACCTCGGCGGACACTCGCTGCTCGCCACCCGCCTGCTGAGCCGTATCCGCACCGCCCTGCACGCCGAACTCCCGCTGCGGGCCCTCTTCGAGCACCCCACCGTCGCCGCGCTCGCGCCCCGGATCGGCACCGCGCGCACCGCACGCACGCCGCTGACCGCCACCACGCCGCGCCCGGAGCACCTCCCCCTCTCCCCCGCGCAGCGCCGCCTCTGGTTCGCCTACCGGCTCGAAGGCCCCAGCCCCACCTACAACATCCCGCACGCCCTGCGTCTGACCGGGCCGCTGGACCACTCCGCCCTGGCCGCCGCGCTCGCCGATCTCACCGAGCGGCACGAGACCCTGCGCACCCGCATCACCGAGCACGACGGCGAGCCGCGGCAGACCGTCCTGCCCGCCGACGAGGCACGCCCCGGCCTCCCCCTCGTCCCCACCACCGAGGACCAGCTCCCCCACCGCCTCGCCGAGCAGGCCGCGTACGCCTTCGACCTCACCCACGAGAACCCGCTGCGCGCCACGCTCTACCGCCTCGGCGAGCAGGACCACGTCCTGCTGCTCCTGATGCACCACATCGCGGGCGACGGCTGGTCCATGGGCCCGCTCCTCACCGACCTCGCCACCGCCTACACCGCGCGCCACCGCGGCACCCCGCCCGCCTGGCGGCCGCTCGCCGTCCAGTACGCCGACTACACCCTCTGGCAGCAGGAGGTCCTCGGCTCCGAGGACGACCCGGAGAGCCTGATATCCCGGCAACTCGACTACTGGCGCGACCAGTTGACGGGCGCCCCGGAGCTGCTGGAGCTGCCGCTCGACCATCCGCGGCCGGCCGTCGCCTCCCACCGGGGCGGCACCGTCGAGCTGACCGTCGACGCCGAGGTGCACCAGCGGCTGGCCGCGCTCGCGCAGGACACCGACGCCACGCTGTTCATGGTGCTGCACACGGCGGTCGCCGCGCTGCTGTCGCGGCTCGGCGCGGGCACCGACATCCCCCTGGGCACCGCCGTCGCCGGACGCACCGACGACGCCCTCGACGACCTCGTCGGCCTGTTCATCAACACCCTCGTCCTGCGCACCGATGTCTCCGGCGACCCCACCTTCCGCGAACTCCTCGCCCGGGTCCGGGAGACCGACCTCGCCGCCTACGCCCACCAGGACGTCCCCTTCGAGCGCGTCGTCGAGGCGGCCCAGGTCTCCCGGGTGCTCTCGCACATCCCGCTCGCCCAGGTGATGCTGCACCTGCAGAACACCGCGGACGCGCCGGGCAGCCTGCACGACGGTCTGCGGATGGCCACCGAGCCGACCACGCTGGAGGCGGCCAAGTCCGATCTGTCCTTCGGCCTGCGCGAGCGGTTCACCGCATCCGGCCGGCCCGCCGGACTGACCGGCACCCTCGAATACGCCGAGGACCTCTTCGGCCGCGACGGGGCGCAGGCCCTCGCCGACCGGCTGGTGCGGCTGCTGACGGCCGCCGCGGCCGCCCCGGACCGCCCGGTCGGCGAGATCGGCCTGCTGGCGCCCGGCGAACGGCACCGGCTGCTGGTCGAGTGGAACGGCGACGCCGAGGAGGCGGCCCCGGCCACGCTGCCGCAGCTGTTCGAGGCCCAGGCCGCGCGTACCCCCGAGGCCGTGGCGGTGGTGTACGAGGGCACGTCGCTGACGTACCGCGAGCTCAACGCGCGGGCGAACCGGCTGGCCCGGCTGCTGGTGGCGCACGGCGCCGGCCCGGAACGCTTCGTGGCGCTGGCGCTGCCGCGGACCGCCGACCTGGTCGTGGCGCTGCTGGCGGTGGTGAAGTCCGGGGCGGCCTATGTGCCGGTTGACCCGTCCTACCCGGCGGACCGGACCGCGTACATGCTCGCCGACGCCGCCCCCGCGCTGCTGGTGAGCACCGAGGGCGCCGCGGCCGGACTGCCGGAGTCCGGGACCCCGGCCCTGCTGCTGGACGACCCCGGCACGGTCCGCGCACTGGCCGGGTACGCCGCCGGCGACCTGACCGACGCGGACCGCGGCGGCCCGCTGTCGCCGTCGAACGCCGCGTATGTCATCTACACCTCCGGCTCGACGGGCCGCCCCAAGGGCGTCGTCGTCCCGCACCGCAATGTCGGGCGGCTGTTCGCGGCGACCGAGGAGTGGTTCGGGTTCGGCCCGGACGACGTGTGGACGCTGTTCCACTCCTACGCCTTCGACTTCTCGGTGTGGGAGCTGTGGGGGCCGCTGCTGTACGGCGGCCGGCTGGTGGTGGTGCCGTACGCGGTGAGCCGCTCCCCGGAGGACTTCCTGCGGCTGCTGGTCACCGAGCGGGTGACGGTCCTCAACCAGACGCCGTCGGCGTTCTACCAGCTGATGCAGGCCGACGCGGAACAGCCCGAGCTCGGCCGCCAACTGGCCCTGCGCCGGGTGGTGTTCGGCGGGGAGGCGCTGGACCTGGGCCGGATGGCCGAGTGGTACCGCCAGCACGGGGACACCGCCCCGGTCCTGGTGAACATGTACGGGATCACCGAGACCACCGTGCACGTCAGCCATCTGCCGCTGGACGAGCGGGCGGTGGCCGGACAGACCCGCAGCCTGATCGGCCGGGGCATCCCCGACCTGCGGGTCTATGTGCTCGGCGACCGGCTGGAGCCGCTGCCGCCGAACGTGCCCGGTGAGATGTATGTGGCGGGCGCCGGACCGGCCCGCGGCTATCTGCACCAGCCCGCGCTGAGCGCCGCGCGGTTCGTGGCCGACCCGTTCGGCCCGCCGGGCGCCCGGATGTACCGCACCGGGGATGTGGCGCGCTGGACGGCCGACGGGCAGCTGGAATACCTCGGGCGCGCCGACGACCAGGTGAAGGTGCGCGGCTTCCGGATCGAACTCGGCGAGATCGAGGCGGCGTTGGAGTCCCACGCGGCGGTGGCGCAGGCCCGGGTCGTGGTCCGGGAGGACACGCCCGGGGAGAAGCGGCTGGTGGCCTACGCGGTCCCGGAGGCCGGGGCGGGCGGGCTGCCCGCCGCGGGCGAACTGCGGGAGCACGTCTCCGGCACGCTGCCCGACCACATGCTCCCGGCCGCCGTCGTCGCCCTGGACGCACTGCCGCTGACGGCCAACGGCAAGCTCGACCAGAAGGCGCTGCCCGCCCCGGAATACACCGGCAGCACCACCGGGCGGGCCCCGCGCACCGCCCGCGAGGAGACGCTGTGCCGGGTCTTCGCCGAGGTGCTCGCCCTGGCACACCTCGGCATCGACGACAGCTTCTTCGGGCTCGGCGGGGACAGCATCAGCTCCATCCGGCTGGTCTCCCAGGCACGCGCCGCGGGGCTGGAGGTGACGGTCCGGCAGGTCTTCGAGTGCCGTACGGTCGCCGCGCTCGCCGCCGTCGCCACGGAGGTCACCCAGGACGCCACGGCCCGCCCGGCGGACGACGGCGTGGGCGGCTTCCCCATGACGCCGATCATGCACTGGCTGGACGGACAGGACGGCCCCACGGCGGGCTTCAACCAGTCCGTGACGGTCCGGGTCCCGGCCGGTCTCGGCGAAGGGCGGCTCACCGACGCCGTACAGCACTGGCTCGACCACCACGACATCCTGCGGCTGCGGATGGCACGCGACGAGGACGGCACGGGACGGCCGGTGGTCGGCCCGCCCGGATCGGTGGCGGCGGACTCCGTCGTGCGCCGGGTGGCGACCGCCGGACTGGCCGCCGGTGAACGGGACCTGGCGCTGGCCGAGCACGGCGAGAAGGCCCGGCTGCGGCTCTCCCCGCACGACGGGTGCGTGGTCCAGCTCGTCTGGTACGACGCCGGGGACGCGACACCGGGGCTGCTCCAGGTCCTGATCCACCACCTCGCGGTGGACGGCGTCTCCTGGCGCATCCTGCTGCCCGATCTCCAGGCCGCCTGGGAGGCCGCCGCGGACGGGCGGGCCCCGGCGTTCGCCGAGGTACGCACCTCGTTCCGCCAGTGGGCCCGGCAGCTGACCGAGAGCGCGCAGCAGCCCCGCTGGGAGGACGGCCTCACGCAGTGGACCACGGTCCTCGGCGACCCGTCGGCCGCCGCCGCCCTGCCCGGCGTACGGTCACCGGACCCGCGCACCGACACCGCGGAGACCGTGCGCCATCTGACCCTGACCCTGCCGCCGGAGCGCCTGGAACCGCTGCTGACGACGGTCCCGGCCGCCTTCCACGCGAACGTGAACGACGTCCTGCTGACCGGCTTCGCCCTCGCCGTCCTGGAGTGGCGCCGCCGGAGGGGCGACCACGCGGCGGCGGGCGTGCTGGTCGACCTGGAGGGCCACGGCCGCGAGGACATCGTGGACGGCGCGGACCTGTCCGGCACCGTCGGCTGGTTCACCAGCCTCTACCCGGCGCTGCTGGCCCCCGCGGCCCTCGACTGGGCGGAGCTGCGGGCCGGCGGCCCCGGAGTGGGCGCCGCGCTGAAGACGGTCAAGGAGCAGCTGCGCGCCCTGCCGGGCAACGGTGTCTCGTACGGCATGCTGCGCTACCTCAACCCGCGCACCGCGCCCGTCCTCGCCCAACTCCCCACCCCCTGCCTGGGGTTCAACTACCTGGGGCGGTTCGCGGCGGCGGGCGGGGACGGCGACGGCCTGTGGACCATGGCGAGCGGTCTGCCGTCCCCCGCCCCGCGCGACGCCGGGGCCGCGGTCCCGCACGCGCTGGAGGTCAACGCCCTCACCGAGGACCTGCCCGGCGGTCCGCGGCTGAACGCCACCTGGTCCTGGCCGGCCGGCCTGCTCGCGGAGCCGGACGTGCGCGAGCTCGCCGGGCTCTGGTTCGAGGCGCTGGACGCCCTGACCGCCCACACCGCCGGCACCGGGACCGGCGGCCACACACCCTCCGATCTCTCCCTCGGGCTCTCCCAGGACGAGATCGACGCACTTGAAGCAGAACTGGGGATGCTCTAATGACGAAGCAGTCCGCGCTGGAAGACGTCCTTCCGCTGACGCCGCTCCAGGAAGGCATGTTCTTCCACTCCTGGTACGACGACGAGGCGGTCGACGTCTACGGCGTCCAGATGGTCCTCGCCCTCGACGGACCGCTGCGCCCGGACCTGCTGCGGGCCTCGGTGGCGGCGCTCCTCAAGCGCCACCCCAACCTGCGGGCGGGCTTCCGGCAGCGGGCCAACGGCCAGCCGTTCCAGGTGATCCACCGCGAGGTGCCGCTCCCCTGGGAGGAGCTCGACCTCGGCGGGCACGACGACGCCCCGCGGCGGCTGGCGGAGTTCCTCACCGCCGACCGCGCCCGCCGCTTCCCGCTGGACCGTCCGCCGCTGATGCGGTTCACGCTGGTGCGGCTGGGCCCGGACCGGCACCGGCTGGTGCTCTCCAATCACCATCTGCTGCTGGACGGCTGGTCCACCCCGATCCTCGTACGGGAGCTGTTCACCCTCTACGAGCACGGGGGCGACGACCGGACCCTGCCGCCCGCCGTCCCGCACCGCAACTACTTCGGCTGGCTGGCCGCCCAGGACGACACCGCGGGCGAACGGGCCTGGCAGCAGGCGCTGGACGGGCTGCCCGGCCCCTCGCTGGTTGCGCCCGCCGACCCGGGCCGGGCACCGGTCGCCCCGGAGCGGGTGGTGGCCGCGTTCCCCGACGGCTTCGGCGGTGACCTCGACCGCTGCGCCCGGCAGCGCGGGCTGACCGTGAACACCCTGGTCCAGGGGGCCTGGGCGGTGGTCCTCGGCCGGCTCACCGGCCGCGACGACGTGGTCTTCGGCACGCTGGTCTCCGGCCGCCCGCCGGAGGTCGCCGGGATCGAATCGATGGTCGGGATGTTCATCAACACCGTCCCGGTCCGGGTGCGGCTCGACCCGGACGCCCCGGTGGCGGACAACCTGGCCCGGCTCCAGGACGAACAGACCGCGCTGCTCAGCCGGCACCACCTCGGTCTCGCACGCATCCAGCGGCAGGCCGGGGACGGCGATCTCTTCGACACCTTCGTGGTGTTCGAGAACGCCCCCGGCGACGACGGCACCCGGCCCTCGTACGCGGGGGTGCGGGTCGAGGTCGCCGAGGGCCATGACTCCGCGCACTACCCGCTGCGGGTGGTCGCCGGGCTCACCGGGCAGCGGCTCCAGGTCGAGCTGGAGTACCGCCCCGACCTCTTCGACCGGGACGAGGCGGAGGCCGTACTCGGCGCGCTGGAAGGGGTGCTGGGCGAGATCGTCGCCGGACCCGGCCGTCCCGTGGCCGGCCTGGCCTGCCCGCTGCCGGATGCCTTCCGGCGGCTGGGCTCCGGCACGCCGGCCACGGAGACCGGCCCGGCCGGGGCGCTGCCCCCGGTCACCAGGACGGCGCTCTCGGCCACCGAGGAGATCCTCCGCGGCCTCTTCGAGAGCGTGCTGGGCCACCCGTGCCCGGGGGTGGACGACAGCTTCTTCGCGCTGGGCGGGCAGTCGCTCACCGCGATCCGGCTGCTCAGCCGCATCCGTGCCGCCTTCGGTGTGGAGCTGCCGGTGCGGTCCGTCTTCGAGTCGCCGACCGTGGCCGGGCTGGCCGCCCGGCTGACGCAGGCGGACACCACCCGCCCGGCCCTGGCCCCGGCCGTGCGCCCGGAGCGGCTGCCGATGTCGTACGCCCAGCGCGGCCTGTGGTTCGCCTTCCAGCTGGAGGGGACAGGACCGACGTACAACATCCCGCTGCCGCTGCGCCTGCGCGGCACGCTGGACCGGGACGCGCTGCGGGCCGCCGTGTGGGACGTGACCGAGCGGCACGAGGCGCTGCGCACCCGGTTCGCGGACGTGGCCGGGGTGCCGTGCCAGATCGTGGTCCCCGCCGAGGAGGCCCGCCCGGAGCCGGAGTTCGTCAGCGTCGACAGCGAGGAGCAGTTGGCCGCCGCCCTGGCCGAGCGGACCGGGCGCGGCTTCGACCTGGCCGGGGAGCTTCCGCTGCGGGTGACGCTGCTGCAGCTCGACGCACCGGCCACGGCCGACGGGGTGGCGGCGCAGGAGCACGTCCTGCTGCTCCTGATGCACCACATCGTCAGCGACGGCTCCTCGCTGGCGCCGCTGGTCCGGGACCTGTCCGTGGCGTACGGGGCGCGGCTGCGGGGCGGTGCGCCCCGGTGGCGGCCGCTGCCGGTGCAGTACGCCGACTACGCGCTGTGGCAGCGGGAGCTGCTGGGCTCCGAGGACGACCCGGACAGCCTGCTGGCGCGCCAACTCACTTACTGGCGCGAGCAGTTGGCAGGTGTACCGGAGGTGCTGGACCTGCCGCTCGACCGGCCCCGCCCGGCGGTCGCCGGGCACCGCGGCGCGACGGCGCCGTTCACCCTGGACGCCGCCACCCACGAGCGGCTGACCGACCTGGCCCGGCGGTCCGACGCCACGGTCTTCATGGTGCTCCAGGCCGGGCTGGCGGTGCTGCTGTCGCGGCTCGGCGCGGGCAGCGACATCCCGGTCAGCACCGTGGTGGCGGGGCGCACCGACGAGTCGCTGGAGGAGCTGGTCGGCTACTTCGTCAACAACCTCGTGCTGCGCACCGATGTGTCCGGCGACCCGACCTTCCTGGAGCTGCTGGGGCGCGTCCGGGAGACCGACCTGGCCGCGTACGCGCACCAGGACGTGCCGTTCGAGCGCGTCGTCGAGGCGGTCAACCCCACCCGGACGCTGTCCCACGCGCCGCTCGCCCAGGTGGCGCTGATCCTCCAGAACACCGGCGCCACCCGGCTCGAACTGCCGGGCCTGGACGTCTCCTTCGAGGGCGAGGCCGACGCGGCCGCCAAGGTGGACCTCGCGTTCAACCTGAGCGAGTCCCGTACCTCCGAGGGCCGCCCGGCCGGCATCGGCGGACAGCTGGAGTTCGCCGCCGACCTCTTCGACCCGGCGACCGCGCGGCTGCTCACCGAACGGCTGGCGCGGCTGCTGGCCCACGCCTGCGACGGCCCCGACCTGCCGGTCAGCCGCCTGGAGGTGCTCTCCGCCGACGAGCGGGACGCGCTGCTCCAGAGCGGGCCGCACCGGCGCACCGCGCCGCCGGCGGCCACCTTCCCCGAGCTGTTCGAGCGCCAGGTCCGCCGCGCCCCGGACCGCCCCGCGCTGGAGACCGACCGCGTCCTCGGCTACGCGGAACTCAACGAGCGGGCCAACCGCCTGGCGCGGCTGCTGGTCGCGCGCGGCGCCGGCCCCGAGGGGGCGGTCGCGGTCGCGCTGCCGCCGTCCGGCCACCTGGCGGAGGCCGTCCTCGCGGTGCAGAAGGCCGGTGCGGTCTATCTTCCGCTGGACCCGGGCTACCCGGCGGAGCGGCTGGCCGCGATGGTCGCGGACGCCGCCCCCGTCCTGCTGCTGACCACCGGCCCGCTCGCCGGGCGGCTGCCGGAGACCGGTGCGCTGCCGGTGCTGCTGATGGACGATGCCGCCGTCGCGGACGCCTGCGCCGGACTGTCCGGTGCGGACCTCACCGACGCGGACCGGACCGCCCCGCTGCGGCTGGGCCACCCCGCGTACACGATCTTCACGTCCGGCACCACGGGCCGCCCCAAGGGCGTCGTGGTCACCCACACCGGGCTGGCCGCGTTCGCCGCCAACCAGGCCGCGCACTACGGCATCGAGGAGGGCAGCCGGGCGCTCCAGCTCGCCTCGCCCAGCTTCGACGTCTCGGTGGCGGAGTTCTTCTGGTCGCTGCTGTGCGGCGGATGCCTGGTCGTGCCGGAGGCGACGCCCACGGGCGCGGAGCTGGTCGAGGTCCTCCGGGAGCGCCGGATCAGCCATCTGATGATCCCGCCGTCGGTGCTGGCCGAGGTGCCGCGTGCCGAGCTGCCGGAGCTGCGGGTGATGATCACCGGCGCCGAGGTGCTGCCCGGCGAACTGGCCGCGTTCTGGGGCCGGGACCGGATGCTGATCAACGCCTACGGGCCCACCGAGGCCACCTGCGACGTCAGCTTCGCGGTCCGCGACCCGCTCGCCGCGGACGGGGCGGCGGTCATCGGGCGCCCGGTCGACGGCGCCCGGGTGTATCTGCTCGACCCGGCCCTGCAGCCGGTACCGGCCGGTGTGGTCGGCGAGTTGTACGTCTCCGGCACCGGGGTGGCCCGCGGCTATCTGCACCAGCCGGCGGTGACCGCGGACCGCTTCGTCGCCGACCCGTTCGGCGCTCCCGGGTCCCGGATGTACCGCACCGGGGACCTGGCGTACTGGGACGGCGAGGGGCAGCTCCGTTTCTGCGGCCGGGCCGACAGCCAGGTCAAGGTGCGCGGTTTCCGTATCGAACTCGGGGAGGTGCGGGAGGCGGTGAGCCGGTGCGCCGGGGTGGGCCGCGCCGTGGTGACGGTCCGCGAGGACCGGCCGGGCGACCGCCGGCTGGTGGCGTACGTCCAACACGCGCAGGGCGCACCGCCGTTGGACGCGGCGGCGCTGCGGGACGAGACCGCCGAGCGGCTCCCCTCGTACATGACCCCGTCCGCGTTCGTCGTCGTCGACAGCTGGCCGCTGACGCCGAACGGCAAGCTCGACCACCGGGCGCTGCCGGCACCCGCCCCGGTCACCGGGCGGTCCACCCGGCCGCCGGCCTCCCCGCAGGAGGAGCTGCTGTGCCGGCTCTTCGCGGAGGTCCTGGGGGCCGAACAGGTCGGCGTGGACGACAACTTCTTCGAGCTGGGCGGGCATTCGCTGCTGGCCACCCGGCTGGTGAGCCGGCTCGCGGCGCTGCTGGGCGGCACCCCGGCGCTGCGGGACGTCTTCGCCGCGCCGACCCCGGCCCGGCTCGCCGCGCAGCTCGCCGGGGGCGGCAGCAGCGCGTTCGAGGTGCTGCTGCCGCTGCGCACGGCGGGCAGCACCGCGCCGCTGTTCTGTGTCCACCCGGTCGCCGGCTTCAGCTGGCGCTACTCCGCGCTGCTCGGCGCGCTGGGCACCGAACACCCGGTGTACGCCCTGCAGTCCCGGGGCCTGGACGGCACCGAGCCGCCCGCCCGCTCCCTCGACGCGATGGCCGAGGACTACGTCCGCGAGATGCGCCGGGTGCAGCCGGAGGGGCCGTACCACCTGCTGGGCTGGTCGCTCGGCGGGATCATGGCGCACGCGGTGGCGACCACGCTCCAGGCACAGGGCGAGGAGGTGGCGCTGCTCGCCGTGCTCGACGCCTACCCGGCACCCGCCGACGGCCCCGGCACCGGCGGCCCCGCGGAGATCCTCACGCAGATGTACGAGGGCTACGCCGGTATCTACGGCCTGCCCGAGGGCGCCTCGCCGGAGCTGCCGGACCCGGACGTGATGCGGGCCCGGATCACCGACTGGCTGGGCCGCGGCGAGAGCGAGCTGCGCCATCTCGACGACGCCCAGCGGGCCGTGGCGCTGGACATCATGGTGAACAACGTGACGCTCACCAACGCCCGCCGGCTCGACCGCTTCCGCGGCACGATGCTGCTGGTGGTGGCCACCCGGAAGCAGCAGGAGTGGACCAGCCCCGAGGCCTGGAAGGAGTTCCTGGACGGCGAGCTGGAGATCCACGAGGTGGACTGTGAGCACGCCAGGATGCTGGAGCCGGAGCCGGCCGCCGACCTCTGCGCCGTCCTCGCACCGCGGATCGCCGGGCCGCAGGGTGCCACGGCCGGTGTGATCGTGGGCAGCGCCCGATGACCACCCCGGTGCTGCCCGCCGCGGCGGTCCTCGGCGTCCTGGGCGGGATGGGCCCGCTGGCCTCGGCGGAGTTCCTGCGGACGCTGTACGCGGGCGAGTGGCACGGGCCCGAACAGTCCCGCCCGCGGGTGCTGCTGGACTCCGACCCGGCCTTCCCGGACCGCACCGAGGCCATCCGGCAGGGCAGGACCCGGGAGATGAGCGAGCGGCTGGCGGACCGGCTGACACAGCTGCTGGAGCGGGGCGCCGACCAGGTGGTCGTGGTGTGCTTCACGGCGCACCACTTCCTCCCGCTGATCGATCCGGTGCTGCGCGCGCGGGTGGTGTCCCTGGTGGAGACCACCACCGCGGAACTGACCGCCGCCCCCGGCCGCTTCCTGATGCTGTCCACCGAGGGCACCCGCCGGGCGCGGATCTTCGAGTCGCAGCCCGGCTGGGAATCCGTCGCCCACCGGGTGGTCCGCCCCGACGAGGACGAGCAGGCCCGCGTCCACCGGCTGATCTACCGCATGAAGCGGCACGGCCCGCTGCCCCAGGAGGCGCTGCCGGAGGTGGACCGCCTGATGCGGCGGCACGACTGCACCGGCGTCGTCCTCGGCTGCACCGAATTCCATCTGGTGTCCCGGGAGCTGACGGAACGGTACGGCCCGGACCGGACGGTGGACGCCCTGCGCACCCTCGCCGTCCGGTTCCCGGCGGGGCTGCCGGCCCCTCAGCTGGTCAGCAGCCTGCCCACCTCGGCCACCAGGGAGGGCGCCTGCTCCAGCAGGTAGAAGTGGTCACCGGGCAGCACCCGCAGCCCGAAGTCCCCCTCGGTCACCTCCGCCCAGGCCCGCATGTCCGCTTCCTGGACATGCGGGTCACGGTCGCCGAGCAAACCGGTCACCGGCGCCGTGAGACGGGGCGGCGGACCGGACGGCTCGTAGTCGTCGATCAGCCGGTAGTCGGCGCGGAGGGCGGGCAGCAACAGCTCCCGCAGATCCGGGTGTTCCAGCGCGGCGGAGAACGTCCCACCGAGCCGCAGCACATCCCCCACCAGCACCTCATCACTCTCCCGGGAGATCCCGGAAGGCCGCAGCCGGGACGGTGCGCTGCGGCTGGAGACCAGCAGCCGGCGCAGCACCCGCCCGTGCCGCCGCTCGATCCGCAGCGCCACCTCATGCGCGACCGACGCACCCATGCTGTGCCCGAAGAAGGCGAGCGGCCGGTCCACGGCGGGCGCCAGCGCCTCGGCGATCCGGTCGGCCAGCTCATCCATCACCTCGACGGCGGGCTGCGTTATCCGGTCCTCCCGGCCGGGATAACAGACCGCGGCCAGCTCGATGTCCGCCGGCAGCCACTGCGGCCAGTCCCGGAAGAAGCTGGCCGCACCGCCCGCGTGCGGAAAGCACACCAGCCGCAGCCGGGCGTCCGGCACCGGCCGGGGCCGGCGGAACCACTCCTGGTCAAGGGCCCGGAGCGGCCCGTTCGCGGCGCGGGAAACAGTCATGGTCAACCCTTCGGGGAGAGACGGTACGGGGGAGGTACGACCCGGGGCCGGACTCCGCCCGGACGCTAGCGGACACCCCTATCGACGCCGTATCGATCCACCGGCGGCAACCCACCGATCCGGGCGGGCGATAACGACACAATGACGCCGCGATTGCCGCCCTCCCTAACGTCCGCCAGCAGATGGACGGCCCGCCGGGCGGGTCACCAGCGGGTTCAGCACGAGCGGGTTCAGGGAGTCGACTGTGTACGACGTCATCGTGGTCGGGGCGCGCTGCGCCGGGGCTTCGACAGCCATGCTCTTCGCACGCGCCGGATATCGGGTGCTCATGGTGGACCGCGCCGAGTTCCCCCGGGACACGCTCAGCACGCTCTACATCCACCAGCCCGGTGTGGCGCTGCTGCGGCGCTGGGGGCTGCTCGACAAGGTGCTCGCCACCGGCTGCCCGCCGCTGGACCGGGCGGTCTACCGGATCGCGGACATCCGTATCGAGGGCTGCTCGCTCCCGGTCGACGGCCACCGCGCCGCGTACGCGCCGCGCCGCTATCTGCTGGACGGCATCCTCGCGGACGCCGCGGTCGCCGCGGGCGCGGAGTTCCGCCAGGGCTGCACGGTGACCGAGGTGCTGTCCGACGACGAGGGCCAGGCCATCGGGGTGCGCTGCCGCACCGCCGACGGCACCACCACGGAGGAGCACGCCCGGCTGGTGGTCGGCGCCGACGGGATGCGCTCCCGTTTCGCCACCATGGTCGACTCCCGCATCACCACCGAGGACCCGGCCGCGACCTGCGCCTACTACACGTACTGGGAAGGCGTCACCGACCGCTTCGAGCTCTACGAGGCCCCGGGCCGCTGGGTCGGCACGGTGCCCACGAACGACAACGCCACGCTGATCGCGGCGTACTTCCCGCAGTCCGAGTTCGAGCGGGTCCGCAAGGACGCGATGGACGCCTACCTGGAGGCGGTCCGCACCACCGCCCCGGAGCTGTACACGAAGATCGAGTCCAAGGACCCGCTGGAGCGGCTGCACGGCACCGGCGACCAGCGGAACTTCTTCCGCGAGCCGGCCGGCCTGGGCTGGGCCCTGGTCGGCGACGCCGGACACCACAAGGACTCGATCACCGCCCGCGGCATCACCGACGCCTTCCGCCAGGCACAGCTGCTGGTGGACTGCGTCGGCACCGATCTGCGCGATCCGGAGAAGCTGCTCGACGGGCTGGAGGAGTACGCCTACCAGCGCGATGAACTCCTCATCGACGCCTACCACTCGACGCTGTCCGTCGCGGCCCTCGAAGTGGCCGAACACCGCCTCGCCATGCTGCGCACCGTCGCCGGGGACCAGAACCTCATGGACCGCTACTTCGCCACCCTGGCAGGCGTCATCGGCGTGGAGGAATTCTTCACCCCCGACCTCCACGCCCGCGCGGAACTCACGCACCCGTAGGGCGTGTCCGAAGACGGCTCGCACAGGCCCAGATAGCCGCTGAGCCGAGCCGCCGCGTCGAGCATCGCCACACCCCGCGCGGTGAGCTTCCGCCGCCAGTCGTCCAGGGCACCGGCCAGTGTGCCGGTGCCGCCGACGGTGCGGATCTGCCGCACCACGGTCGCGATGTGCTCCAGCGGATAGCCCCCGCGCCGGAGGAGATGCGCGAGTTCGGCGTCGCGGATGTCGTCGGCGCGGTAGACGCGGTATCCCGTACGGGGGTCCCGTACGGGGGCGACGATGCCGGCGTCTTCCCAGTTGCGCAGTGTCGCCGGGGTGACACCGAGCCGCCGGGCGAGTTCACCGACGGTCCGGGGTGCACGGTCCGCCGCGGAGGAGGCCGTACGGGGCGCACGGTCCGCCACGGGGGCCGAAGCGGCGTCGGACTCCCCCTCCACAGCCTCCCCCATCAGGTGCTCCACCGCGCTCCGCACCGCATCGAGGGTCTCCCGGTCGCGGAGCAACTGGCCGTGCCCGCGGTCGATGACCGCCAGGGCCTCGCCGAGGTCGTCCGCGTGCACCGCGTTCATGATCCGGCCGGCCGCCGCATGGCCGTACGCCGGAATGAGCGCGAGGTAGGCGCGGAGCGCGGCCGCATGCGCCTCGGTATAGATCCGGTACCCGCTGGGGGTGCGCTCGGCGGGCGGAAGGCACCCGTCGCGCTCGTAGTTGCGGACCGCCTGGGCCGAGATGCCGTGCTCACGCGCGAGATCAGCTGGTCGCATACCTCTCACCTATTGGAAACCTTGCCACAGACTCTAGCCAGAAACTCCGCACCCAGCCCACCAAAAGCCTCAACCGAGCTTTCAAAGATACGCTTGAGGCGCATGACCCAGGACATCCACGACTTCGTGCCCGCTTCGGCCAACCTGCTGGCGCTCGGTGAACCCACCCACCAGGAACCGGCCTTCGGACGGGTCCGCAACGAACTCTTCGCCCGGCTGGTCGACCACGGCTTCCGCTCGATCGCCCTGGAGACCGACCGCGTCGCCGCGCTCACCGTGGACGACTACGTCCAGGGCGGAGCCGGAGACCTCGACACCGTCCTGCGCGACGGCTTCTCCCACGGCTTCGACGCCCAGGCCGCCAACCGCCAACTGGTCACCTGGCTACGCGCATCCAACCGGACCCGCCCGCCCGAGGACCGGCTGACGTTCCACGGCTTCGACGCCCCGACCGAGAACTACAGCGCCCCCAGCCCGCGCCCGTACCTCGAACACACCCGCGCCTACCTGGACTTCGACCCCGGCCTCGACCTCGCGGAGCTCACCGGTGACGACGAACGGTGGAGCCGTACGGAGGCGGTCATGGACCCGGCCGCGTCGCCCGGCGCGGCACCCGAGGCCGAGAAGCTCCGCACACTCGCGGACGACATGCTCACCCTGCTGTTCGCGCGCGCACCGGAGCTGATCGCGACGACGTCACACGCCGCGTGGTTCCGGGCCAGGACCCATCTCACCGCCGGTCTCGGCCTGTTGCGCTACCACAAGCAGTCGGCGCAGCGCCTCGACGAGAGCGCCCGGGTCTCCCGCCTGCTGGCCACCCGGGACGTCCTCATGGCCCAGAACCTCCTCGACATCCGCGACATCGAGGCCCAACGGGGCCCGACCCTGGTCTTCGCCCACAACCTCCACCTCCAGCGCGCCGCGGGCCACTGGTCCTCGGACGCGCTGGACCTCCGCTGGTCCGGCGCCGGCGCCATCCTCGGGCCGCTGCTGGGCGAGCGGTACACCGTGATCGCCGGCAGTCTGGGCCGCAGCGAAGCCCTCCGGCTCCAGGAGCCCGCCCCGGACACCTACGAGGGCTCCCTGCAGCGCCACGCCACCACCCCCTGGTACCTGACCCCGTCCGCCGCGGTCTCCCCGGCCCGCACCCGCACCGACACCACCCCGCAACAGGGCTACTTCCCCCTGGACCGGGCCGCCCTCAACGGCTCCGACGCGATCCTCCACCTCGACGCCGGCCCGTCCTCACCGGGCGCTGAGCAGTCCCGGACCGAACGGGAAGAGCCCCTCGTACCCCTCCGGCGCCTCTGACGCACGACGGCCGGGAAAGCACCCCGCTTTCCCGGCCGAAAATGATCGTCACAGCGTCCAGAATACCGCCGGAGCGACTCCCCCGGATTTCACAGAAGAAAGGAGAACCAAGGCGATCCCGGAGAAATCCGGTCGATCAACAGCGGGCTGTCCTTCATCCGCCGCAACAGACTGTCGAGGTCCTGCGGACGCTCCAATTCAATTCCGACGAGGGCCGGCCCCGTCTCCCGGTTGTTCTTCTTGACGTACTCGAAGGCGACGATGTCCTCGCCCTTGTCGAGCACTTCATCAAGGAAGTGCCGCAGCGCACCCGGCTGCTGCGGGAACGTCACGAGGAAGTAGTGGCGCAGCCCCACATGCACCAGTGAGCGCTCCACCACCTCGGCATAGCGGCTCACATCATTGTTGCCACCGGACACCACACACACCACGGTGCCCGGCTCCGCCCCCGGCAGCACCTCCCGGGCCGCCGCACTCGCCAGCGCCCCGGCAGGCTCGGCGATGATCCCGTCGGTCTGGTAAAGATCGAGCATCTCGGTGCACAACGCCCCCTCGTCCACCGCGACGACCTCATCCACCAGCTCCTTGACCAGCGGATACGCCTGCGCACCCACCTTCCCCACGGCCGCCCCGTCGACAAAGGAGTCGAGCTCGGGCAGCGCCACCGGCCCGCCGTTCCGAAGCGCGGCCCGCATGCTGGCGGCCCCGGCCGGCTCGGCACCGATGATCCGGGTACGCGGCGAGTGCTCCCGCAGCCATACGGCGATCCCGCTGATCAGGCCACCCCCACCGACCGGCACCACCACCGTGTCCACGGCACCATCGGCCTGCCCGGTGATCTCATGCGCGACCGTGCCCTGCCCCGCCATGGTCCGCACATCATCGAAGGGATGGACATACACCGCGCCGCTTTCCTCGCTGTCCCAGTGCGCGGCAGCACTGGCCTCGTCATACGTACTGCCGACGACCACCAGCTCCACCGCGTCCCCACCGAACGCCGCGATCCGCTCCCGCTTCTGCCGCGGAGTATTGGACGGCACGAACACCCGGCCCCGTATGCCCAGCCGACTGCACGCGAAGGCGACCCCCTGCCCGTGATTGCCCGCGCTCGCGCACACGACACCGCGCCGCCGCTCCTCCGCCGTGAGCGAGGAAATCAGATTGAACGCGCCACGCACCTTGTACGAGCGACACACCTGACTGTCTTCCCGCTTCAGCAGAACCCGGCTCCCGAGCAGCGCCGACAGCCGATCGTTCCCCTCCAGCGCAGTACGCCGCACCACCGGCTCAAGCCGCCGTGCCGCCTGTTCAATTTCCGCTGCTTTCAACGTGGCTGGCATCTCGGAATGCTAACGCTCCACGCCGCCGCCCCTTTCCACCGACCACAATGCGGACACCCGGACTCACCTGCCTGGTCACCATGTGCACGTCGCCACTGCTCGAAGTCCTCTGAGCCCCGAATTCCCGAAGCGCACATCGCGGCGAATGGGTCAGCTCCTCCCGGCGCAGCACTCCCCGCCGGAAAGCCCAGCGGCGCTGACAGTGCCGCTCCCTCTCCAACACCGACCGGCCTCGGTCCTGGCACGCTGGGCGAAACCCCGAGACCCCCGCATGACGAGGTCGATCATGATCGTGCCGAGCTGCACGGCGCGGTCGCCGTTTCGCGGTCGCGGCGGCCTCAGCGCGCCAACCCGGCGTCCTTCGCGCACAGCGCGGCCTGCACCCGGTTGTCGACCTCAAGGGCCGCCAGAATGCGGCTGACGTGCGCCTTCACCGTGCTCTCCCGCATCCCCAGACCGGTGGCGATCTCAGCGTTGGACGCGCCGCCGGCCAAGAGCCCGAGCACGTCGGTCTCGCGCGGCGTCAAGCGCTCCATCCGGGCCCGCGCAGCGGCCGAGCCGCCGTGCGTCGTGTGGTGATGGTGCGCGATGAGTCGCCGGGCGGCAGAGGGGTGCAGCATCGCCTGCCCGTCGGCGACGACCTCGACGGCCCGGATGATCTCCGCGGGTTCGGTGTCCTTGAGCAGGAAGCCGACCGCGCCGGCCGCCAGCCCGTCGTAGACGTACTGGTCCAGGTCGAACGTCGTGAGCATCACGACCTTGGGCGGCTCGGCCAGCGCGCTCAGCCGCCTGGTGGCCTCGATACCGTCCATGTGCGGCATCCGCACGTCCATCAGCACGACGTCCAGGCACTGTACGGCAGCCCGTTCGAGCGCCTCCCGGCCGTCGGAGGCCTGTGCCGCGACGGCGATGCCGGGGGCGTCCTGAAGGATGTCGGCGAGCGCCAGCCGCACCAGGCCGTCGTCGTCGACGATCATCGTCCGGATCACGCCGCCCCCCTGCTGCGCTGGTCATCGAGCGGGATGGTGGCGGCCACCCGCCAGCCTCCCGATCCCGTAGGACCGTACTCCAGTTGGCCGTTGAGCGCGGCGACCCGCTCGGCCAGTCCGACCAGGCCGTAGCCGGAACCCTCGGATGCGGCCTCGGACGAGGCTCCGGCCGGGTTGCGGATCACCACTGTGGACCGCGGCGGACCGTAGCGGACTTCAAGCTGTGCGGTCGCCCCGGCGGCGTGCTTACGGGCGTTGGTCAGGGCTTCTTGTGCCAGTCGGTGAATGGCGAGCCGATGGCTGGCCGGTACGGAGCCGGGGTCGCCCTCGACGACCGCTTCGACCGACTGTCCGGCCGCCCGCGCCTCGTCGATCACCGTCGGGAGTTCCGGCAGACCGGGTGCCCGTGAGGCCGGTGTCTCCCCGGTGTCGTGGCCGCGCAGTACTCCCAGTACGTCCCGCAGATCCCCGAGCGCGTCGGTGGACGCGGTGCGCAGCAGGCCGATCCGGTTGGCCACCGGCTCGGGCAGGTCGGCGGCCCGCTGCTTGAGGGCACCGGTGTGCAGGGCGATGACCGTGAGCCGGTGGGCGAGCACATCGTGCATCTCGGCGGCGATCCGGGTGCGTTCCTCCAACCTGGCCTGCTCGGCCCGGAGTTCGCGCTCCACCCGCAGACGACTGACCTGCTCGGCGAGCGAAGCGACGTGCCGGCGGCGGTTACCCGTCCACAGTCCGATGACCACCACGAGCAGCAGCACCACCAGCGGCCCGTATTTACGGGTCATCCACAGGCTGGCCCCCGGATGCGCCAGCGAACTGCCGACCATCGCGACCACCACGCACAGCCCCTCGAAGACGAACCGGCCCCGGGCGGCGCGATGGAAGAGCACGACCAGCAGCGGGAAGAACGATCCCAGTAGCACCGCGCCGGCCGTGGTGCTCACTACGGCGAACACCGGCTTCCGGCGTCGCAGCAGGATCGGAAGGGTCAGCACCACGGCCAACCCCACACGGAGGCTGAGGAGCGTGCCACCCGCACCTACATACGCCTGCTGTACCGTCCCCGCTCCGACCACGCAGGTCATCAGCGCCTCGGCCCACCACGGCCAGGCCCGGCCCCTCGCCTTGTTCACCAGGCCAACATAAGCACGCAACACCCTTGCCACCTCGGCCAGTTGGCGATCGTCACCCCCTACTTTCGTACGGGGTGGCCGCGGCGGAACGGCCGATGGAACAGATTCGGCCGCTCCCTAGCGTTGCGGCCATGGACCAGACACCGGCCACTGCCGCACCCGCTCCCGCGATCACCGCCCTGCCCGGCCCCCAACAGCGCAAGGATGCCGTCGCGTTCTTCCGGGAGGCCGCCCGTTCCCGGCAGACCACCGGCGCCGTCGCCCCGAGCGGCTCCCCGCTCGCCCGGCGGCTCGCCGCGCCGCTGCCCGCCCCCCGCGGTCGCAGCCCACTGCGCGTCCTGGAGGTCGGCGCGGGCACCGGTACGGTCACCCGCGCGCTGGCCGAGCGCATCGGGCCGGGCGACCGGCTGGACACCGTTGAGATCAACCCCCGGTTCGTACAGCTGCTGACCGAGGCGCTGCGGACGGACCCGGTGCTGGCCGCCGCGTCCGGCCGCATCCGGATCGTCCCGGAGTCGATCTGCCGCACACCGCTGCCCGTGCACGGCTACGACATGATCGTCTCTTCCCTGCCCTTCATGAACTTTGCCCCCGACATGGTCCGCTCCCTGCTGGATCGGTACATGACCGCCCTGGTCCCCGGAGGCCACCTGACCTTCTTCAGCTATCTCGGCACGCTGCCCCTACGAACCCGGTTCGCCCCTCGCACCGAAGCCGCCCGGTACCGCGCGGTGGCGGCCGTACTGGCCGACTTCTCCGCCCACTACGGCAACGGGAATGCCGGCAGCGTCATATGGCGAAACCTGCCACCCGCCCGGGTTTCCCACCTGAGAGCACCCCAGCCGTCTGCAGGCATCACGGCCCCGGACTCCCTCCGCCGGCGATGACGATGACGCCCGGCGACCTGCTGACGACGGTGCCGCGAGCAGCCGCGTACCCCGTGATCACCGCGCTGGTGGTTCTGGAGTCGGTGCTCTTCCTCGGCCCGTTCGTGCCCACCCTCGGACTGCTGCCGGTCGCGGCGGCCTCGCGTACGCGGGCACGCTGACGCTGCCCGCCGTCATCACCTGCGCCGCGGCCGGCGCCGCCGGGATCACGGGCCCTGATCGACAAGGGGTTCACGGAGCTCGGGGTGAGGCGGGTCATCGCGCACACCATGGCGGTTAACACTGGCTCCCGCCGAGTGATGGAGAAGGCCGGCCTGTCCTTCCTACGGAGCTTCGCCGGGGACTGGCCGGAACCGATCCCGGGATCGGAGCACGGCGACGTCGATTACGAGGTCACCCGGACCGCGTGGGAGCAACGCCAATAGAAGCTCTCCGGTGATCCACAACTCTTGACAATTACTCCTTCGGACATCTGCCAGCACTGTCTGCGGAATTCTCGTCGTCGACCGCGAGGTCGACCATTGGCAAATCGAGCTCGACCGATGCCCCGCCCTGCTCAGTGAGCAGATAGACGTCTTTTCCGCGCACGCCGCGGTCGAACTGCCCGAATCTGACCGGCTGCGCTTCCTCGACCACGTGCGGAAGGCCGCCGTCTCTTCCCGCCTCGGGGCCGGCAAAGCAGGCTCTGCAATCGGTCGCCATAGCCTCCGGCTGACGCGTCTCAGTAACCCGCAGCCCATCAGCCAAACTTGTAGAGGATAACCAGCACAAAAGCCAGCCAGGCGAACATTCCGATGACCCCGACACATCCGGCGCGGTGACGTGGGTTGAGCCGCCCATCCTTGAAAAGTGGTTGGTGATGTTCGTTATGGTAGTAGTCGTAACTACCGATGGGTTCCCGGTAATAGCTGGCCGGAAGGCCCGTGATCGATTCGTCGCGACGACTGGAGGATGGTGGGGGCGACTGCTCCCCTGTTGGTGCCGGTGGTTGGCTCCTGTGGATCGGTGCAGGTGGCGGCGTGGGGTCGTGCTGAGGCGCAGTGGTTTTGACCGTGGCAGCGCGGTTGCGTCCGAGGGCGATGAGGCCCCCTGCATTGCGGTTGCGTTGCTGAGGCAGGGGACGGGACTTCGACGCCAGGGCGCGGTGAAGGTGCTGGTAGAGAGAGTCCATGTCGATGGGGTCCGGGGCCCCCGGAATGCCCTCGGTCAGCGCGGCGATCAGTTCACCGGTGAACGCCGTGTAGGTCTCTCCAGGTGGGGACAACGCCGGCCGTGTCTCAGCCGAGGCGGTAAGGAGGCAGACCCCCTCCACCATGGCGTGTTCGGCGATATGATCACTCGCGCTCATCTTGCCAACCAAAGCACGTCCGCTGTAGCAGCAGTCCAGGACTACCACGATGCGCTGGGCACCGACCTGAGGGTGCAGAACGGACCGGCGTAGATACTCGTACCGCAGAGCCGTGTACTCGTGTTCGCGGTCCGAATCCGGCAAGGCCAGATACAGCTCGTCGGTGTAGGGATCGGTTAGGCCATGCCCGGCGTAGTAGACGAGCAGTGTGTCCTGGGCCCGGCGCGCAGAGTCCTGCACGGCGTCAAGCACACGGCGGGCGCTGTCCGGCTGGGAGAGAACGGTGCACTGTTTTGTCGGCAGTCCCCAGACCGTGGGGTCGGTCAATACCTCTCGCAGGCCATCCAGATTGCCGGAGACGGCAGGTAAGTCGTCCAGCGCCGTGTAGGTGTGCACCCCGATCAACAGCGCTTCGGAACGGTTGGGGTCTGGCAGTACAGGCACCGATTAGTCCCTGTCTCCGCGGTCTGCTTCTGGCCCCCTGCCGGAGTCGTCGGTATCTCGGCTCTCGAGGATCTGATCAACCACCTCGGGCGAGGTGCCCTGGAGGGTGACGATCACACCGTTGCTTTCGAGCCGTACTTGGGCTTCGTGTGGACGTGATTCGCGCCAGGCCGCCACAGCGACCAGGATGTTGCTGAGGGCGATGGCATTGCCCAGTGCGACGTTGACGAGCTCCAGCGCCCCGCGCCTATGCCCCTGGCCCGGATGGACTGGGGCGATGGACACCTCAGCAAGGCCACGTAGTTCAGGATCAGTGATCAGCCAACGGCACAGCGACGCGGCATTGCCGACGAGGTTGATGCCCTCCACGGCCGTGCCCCCCGTACTGTCTGCGAATGTCGGATGGACCGCCACCAACTCGCCGCCTTTCTCCTGATCTACAGCGATGAACCATCGTAGGAACTCAGCCTGGCACGCACAGGTGGCTTTCCGCAGAGTGTCCACAGCACGGTGAACCTGGCCGGGCCGACACGACGTCAGGTCAGGACGGGCGGCACTGCCGCCGCGGTACCGATCTAGCTGTACTGCCCTGGAGCGTTGTTCACGCGGCTGATCGGCGGGTGGCCGCCGAGTGCGGTGTGGCAGCGGTGGTGGTTGTAGGTGTGGAGGAAGTCTGCCAGGGCTTGGGTCCGCTCGGAGGTTGAGCGGTAGGCCCGGAAGCGGCGACGCCCTCGCGGGGCGGTGAAACGTGCGGAGTCCGGTGGAGCGACCGCAACCGCCGCATACGGTCTCTCACCATCGCTACGCAGCTCGTGCAAGACGGTTGGAACGTCCAATGGCCACACAATGGCCACGCACGAGGGAGCGAAGATCATCGCGTTCCATCCCCGCAAGGTCTCGACATAAGAAAAAGCCCAGGTCACGGGCTATGTGACCTGGACTTTCCTTGAGCCGCCTTCGGGATTCGAACCCGAGACCTACGCATTACGAGTGCGTTGCTCTGGCCAACTGAGCTAAGGCGGCTTGGTGCGCGGCCCAGTCTACACATCGTGGAGGGGTGCTCTGTAACCAGTTCGGGAGGGGGCAGGGGGGCTGCGGGACGGGAGGGCGTGGGTGTGGTGTGGGTCACTTGCAGTGTTTGTCCTTGGGGGGGACGGTGCCGTTGAGGAGGTAGTTGTTGATCGTTCGGTCGATGCAGGCGCTGCCGCGGCCGTAGGCGGTGTGGCCGTCGCCGTCATAGGTGAGGAGGGTGGCGCTGGAGAGCTGGGCGGCGAGGGCCTTGGCCCAGGTGTAGGGGGTGGCAGGGTCGCGGGTGGTGCCGACGACGAGGATCGGGGCGGCGCCCTTGGCCTCGATGCGGTGGGCCGTGCCGGTGGGCTTGACCGGCCAGTACGCGCAGTTGAGGGCGGTCCAGGCGAAGTTTGTGCCGAAGACCGCGGAGGCCCTGCGGAAGGTGGGGAGGGCGGCGCGGACCTGGGCGGGGCTGGTGAAGGCGGAGGTGAGGTCGAGGCAGTTGACGGCGGGGTTGGCGTACATCTGGTTGGCGTAGGTGCCGTTCGGGTCGCGCTCGTAGTAGCTGTCGGAGAGGGTGAGCAGCCCGCGGCCGTTACCGGCCTCGGTCTGGGCGAGGTATTCGCGCAGGACGGGCCAGGCGCGCTGGTCGTACATGGCGGCGATGACGCCTGTAGTGGCGAGGGACTCGGTGAGCTTCCGCTCCTCGCCGGTGGCCGCGGGATGGGCGTCCAGCTTCCTGAAGAGGGCGGAGAGCTGCCGGCCGGCGTCGTCGACGCCGGTGGTACCGAGCGGGCAGTCCTTGTGCTTGATGCAGTCCGCGGCGAACGCCCGGAAGGCGGTGTCGAAGCCGGCGGTCTGGTCGATGTTGACCCGGCGGGAGTCGAGTGCCGGGTTCATGGCGCCGTCCAGGACCATGCGGCCGACGCGGGAGGGGTAGAGGCCGGCGTAGGTCGCGCCGAGGAAGGTGCCGTAGGAGGCGCCGACGAAGTTGAGCTTGTCGTCGTCCAGGACGGCGCGCAGCACGTCCATGTCGCGGGCGGCCTCGATGGTGGAGACATGCCGGAGCAGCGCGCCGGCCCGGGACGCGCAGCCCTTGGAGAAGCTGCGGTAGGCGCTGACGAGCCGGTTGACCTCGGCCGGTGAGTCCGGGGTCATATCGGTCTGGGTGTAGCGGTCCATCTGCTTGTCGGTGAGGCATTCGACCGGTGCGCTGCGGGCCACGCCGCGCGGGTCCATCGCCACCATGTCGTAGCGCGCGCGGACCTGGGCGGGCTGGGGCGCGTACTGCTGGAGGTAGTCGATCGCCGAACCGCCGGGGCCGCCCGGGTTGACCAGGAGGGAGCCGATCCGGCTGCCGGGGCCGGTGGCCTTCTTGCGGGCCACCGCGAGCTTGAGGTCGGTGTCCGCGCTGGGCTTGGCGTAGTCGAGGGGGGCCTGCATCGTGGCGCACTCGAAGCCCGCCACCCCACAGGGGTGCCAGCTCAGCTTCTGGTCGTAATACGGGCGGAGGGCGGCCGGGGTGGAAGCCGGGAGGGGCGCGAGGGTGGCGTCCTCGGCGGGGCGCTGGGCGCCGGCCTCCGTCCGGCCGGCCGGGGACGCCGCACTGCCGGGGGACGAACTCCCCGAGGAGCAGCCGGAGATCAGCAGAGCGGTGGCCGCGAGGAGAGCGGCGGCAGAGGTGCGGAACGGGCGGCTGGTGGCCATGGGCGGTCCCTTGGTCTCGGTCCCTGGAGCGTGGGGTGCGGGGTGTGGAGCGCGGTGTCGGTCCCTGGAGGTGGTGAGGGTGGCGGCGGGCGGTGAAGGGTGGGTGGGTGCGTGAAGAGCGGGCGGGCACGGAGCGGGCGGGTGAAGGGTCCCGCACGGAGAGTATCCGGGTGAGGGCGTGGTGTGGGCGGCTCTTGGTGTGGGAGGGCTGGTGGGTGGCGGTGGTCGGAGCCCCGGATGGGCGGTGGTGGGCAGGAGCCCCGGGTGGGTGGGGTCAGCCGGCGCGGAGTGCCACCGTCATCGCCTCGACCGCGAGGAGGGGGGCCACATTGCGGTCCAGGGCCTCACGGCAGGCGATGACGGCTTCTATCCGGCGGAGGGTGCGCTCGGCGGTGGAGGCGGAGGCGATGCGCTGGACGCTGTCGCGCACCTCGTCGTTGGCGAGAGGGACGGAGGCGCCCATCTGGAGGGCGAGGACGTCGCGGTAGAAACCGGTGAGGTCGACCAGGGCGAGATCGAGGCTGTCGCGCTGGGTACGGGTCGAGCGGCGCTTCTGCTTGTCCGCGAGTTCCTTCATCGCGCCCGCCGTGCCGCGCGGCATCCGTCCGCCGGTGCCGGCGGCGGCGCCGAGCGCGGCGCGCAGCTCCTCGGTCTCCTTGGCGTCGACCTCCTCGGCGACCTGCTTGGCGTCCTCCCCCGCGGCGTCGATCAGCTCCTGGGCGGCCTTGAGGCAGCCGCCGATGTCGTCGACGCGCAGCGGAAGCTTCAGTACGGCCGCCCGGCGGGCGCGGGCGCGCTCGTCGGTGGCGAGGCGGCGGGCCCGGCCGATGTGGCCCTGGGTGGCGCGGGCGGCCCGGTCGGCGGCCTCGGGCTCGATGCCGTCCCGCCGGACGAGGACGTCGGCGACCGCGCCGACCGGCGGCGTACGCAGCGAGAGCAGACGGCAGCGCGAGCGGATGGTGGGGAGCACGTCTTCCACGGAGGGCGCGCAGAGCAGCCAGACCGTACGGGGCGCGGGCTCCTCGACGGCCTTGAGGAGGACGTTGCCGGCGCCTTCGGTGAGGCGGTCGGCGTCCTCCAGGACGATCACCTGCCAGCGGCCGCCGGACGGCGAGAGCGAGGACCGGCGGACCAGGTCGCGGGTCTCCTTGACGCCGATGGACAGCAGGTCCGTACGGACGATCTCGACGTCGGCGTGGGTGCCGATCAGGGCGGTGTGGCAGCCGTCGCAGAAGCCGCAGCCGGGGGCGCCGCCGAGCGCGCGGTCCGGGCTGACGCACTGGAGGGCGGCGGCGAAGGCGCGGGCCGCGGTGGCCCGGCCGGAGCCGGGCGGGCCCGTGAACAGCCAGGCGTGCGTCATCTGGGAGGCGCCGTGGTCCACGGACACCGGCTCCGGCCGCTCACCGGGCTCCTGCCCCGCCTGTTCCGCGGAGACGAGGGCGTCCGCATCGCGCGCGGCCGCGGCCAGCTGCGCCGTCACCCGGTCCTGGCCGACCACGTCGTCCCATACCGCCATCGCTGTCCGCCGTTCCTGTTCCCGATCCGTTCCGTGCCGCCCGGCCGGCGCGGGTGCGGGTGCGGCCCCGCACACCGCGCGGTGTGTGCCGCGCCCGACCCATTGTGGTGCAACCCACTGACAAACGAATCCCTGAAGCCGGCGCCGGGCGCCCGGACGGCCGCTCCGGAAGCGGAAAACGGCCGTGGGGGGGGCGGTAGCGGCGCGCGCCCCCCCCGCGGTGGTGGGTGGGGGGGGGGGCCCCAGCCCCCGCCCCCCCCCCC
>NZ_JBHYPE010000011.1:142976-214850 GCF_042746015.1 Streptomyces sp. NPDC058773 | reverse complement strand
CCACCTATATATACACTATATGAGTCGTCGGCAGCTTCTTTTGTTTATATGACACCGGCCGGGGGCGGGTGGGCCTACCCCACCCGTGGCGGGGGCCCCGGGGTGCTGTAGCCCGTGGGCGGGGCCCGGCGGTGGGCCCCCCGGCCCCGGCCGGAGCGGTCTACCAGATCTTGCCGACCCACTCGGGGTGGTCGATGAACGGGTTCCTGTTGTGCTGGAACTTGTCGAATATCACCTGGTTGCGGTGCTTTTCGAAGGCGTCCGGCGGGTCCTCGTCGCTCCACTTCTTGAGAACGGAGAGCCGGCCGATATGCGGCTGGGTGCCGTTGTCGACCTTGTCATTGGGCTCCAGATCGGGGAATCCGTCACCGCCGTCATAACGGACGGCCATGTACAGGATCATGCGGGCGACATCGCCCTTGACCGCGTCCCGGGGCTCGAAGGAGTCGTCGTCGGAGAGATTTCCGGGCGCCTCCTCGACCTTCGTACCGCCGTTGTCGAAGTCCTTGTTGCCGCGGATGCTGTTGACCGACACGTCCTCCGGGCGCAGATGGTGGATGTCCGTGCCGGGACCGGTGTCGGTGCCGAAGTCACCGTGCGACTTCGCCCAGACGTGCTCACGATTCCAGTCGTCCGGGTTGCCGCCGTTGGCGTCCTTGCTCTGCGAACGGCCGGTGTAGAGCAGAATGACGTTCGCGCTGTTGTCCGGGTCCTGGTCGGTTTCCTTGAGGGCGTCCCAGACCTGGTCGTACGTCAGCTTTCCGGTCTGGGTGCTGCTGATGATCTGGTGCAGCGAATCCTTGAGTGCCTGGCCGGTCTTGCCGATGGCGTCCTTGTAGTACGTGTCGTCGTACGACCTGTCGCCGGCCGCGCCGGCGGAACGGGATGACTGCTGAGCGGCGGCTGCGCCGGCGGCATGGTGCGGTGCGGCCGAGCCGCCCGTCGCACTCGCCGGAATCTGGGCGACCATCGCCGTCAATGCCGTACCGCCGGCGAGGGCCAGCGCGATACGGGCGCGACGCTTCACGCGGGTGTTGTCCACGAAGGGTGTCCTCTCCCCGAATTGTGGCACCGAGTCGCGAAAATGTGGGGCACGACCGGCGCCGGCCGTTGGGAGCGGCCGCAGGAAGCTTTCCATCGCGGTAATCACCACAGTGTGAACACCGGGCAAGAGTTATGTGTCCACCCCGTGGTAATCGCCGAATTCACCAGAAAACGCCACCGCAATCCATTCCCCGTCAGAAGGCCACCGCTCACCGGGGTTTCGATTCGGCAGTCGCGGAAATCACCGTTTGGGGCTTCCCGCGAGGGATGTGCGGGATGTGACGGATACGGATTGTGCCGGTTCAGTGGAGGTGAGAGAGGAACGCTGTATGCCAACGTCCGTGCGATGGCCCCCTGTTGAACGTGAATGAGCGCGAAGGGATACGGGTGAATGCCGGGGAATGCAATGAGCGAGGGCACCCGGAGTCCGGGCGGGCTGATGGATCGGGCCCGCCGAGGAGATCCGCGTCGACGATGCCCACACCCCTTGGGCCCATCGGGTGAACCCGCGCCCCGTACGCAACCGAACCCCTACCGCCCTGCTTCCGAAGAGTTGACAGCCTCATTCACCGAATCCCTTGCCCCCTTCGGACCGTGAGTTGTGGAGGCCCCCATGCCGCACCACCGCCCCACTCCCCCGCCCTACGGCGTGACGCCGCAGTACGTCCTCGCTCCCCCGCGCCCCGAGGACCGGCTCGGCGCGCCCGCGGAACCGCAGGGGCCGCCGCCCCAGCCCGCCTCCCACGCCGGCCATGTGCTGCCGCCGCCCCGCCCGGAGGACCGGCTGCACATCGGCCCCCCGCACCCGCAGGACCGGCCGCTGCTGCCGCCGCGCCCCGAGGAGCAGCGGCAGGGGCCGGTTGCCATGCCCGACCGCCGGCGGCTGGAGCTCCAGGCCGCGCTGACCGCGGCCGGTGTCGCTCCGACGGACGGGGACCTGGCCGCCCTGGCGGAGATCGCGGCCCTGGGTGACACCACGGCCGGTGCCGTCATCACCTGGCTCGGGACCGCCGCACGCGCCTCCTGGCCACGGCCGCACGCGGTATGAGCGGCCCGTAGGCCGCCGACCGCACCGGACCGCACCGGGCCGCGGCGAACGCTAGGCGGACCCCGCCCGAGGGGGCGCCGCGGCCGGCAGCGGACGGGCCCGGTGCGGGTCGAGGAGCGGGGCGAGCAGATCGCCGTGGCGTTCGCAGCGGGGCGCGATGTCGCTGAAGAGAAAGGTGAGTTGCTGCGGATCGGTGCAGTCGGCGACCTCGTCCCAGGTGACCGGTGCCGAGACGGTGGGGGTGGCGCGGGCGCGCAGGGTGTAGGCGACCGCGGTGGTCTTGGCGGCGGCGTTCTGGGAGAAGTCGATGAAGACCTTGCCGGGGCGCAGCGCCTTGGTCATCTTGTGCAGGACCAGGCCCGGGAGCGCCGCGGCGGCCTCGACGGCGAGGGTCCTGGCGTAGGCGGTGGTCCGCTCGGACGGGGTGGGCTCGACGGGCACGATGAGGTGCAGACCCTTGGAGCCGCTGGTCTTGGCGTAGACGTCGAGGCCGTCGGCCGCCAGCCGCTCGCGCAGCCACCGGGCCGCGGTGCAGCACTCCACGATGGTCGCCGGGTCGCCGGGGTCGAGGTCGAAGACCAGCCGGTCGGCGACGCCCGGCGCCTGCCGGGTCCACTGCGGGGTGTGCAGCTCGACGACCAGGTTCGCGGCCCAGACGAGCGAGGGCAGGTCCTGCAGCAGGACCTGCCGGGTGGGCCCCGACGTCGAATGGGGGACCTCGCACGTCTTCACCCAGGAGGGCGTGCCGGGCGGCAGATTCTTGGTGAAGAAGCGCTGGCCGTCCGGCCCGTCGGGGTAGCGCAGAAAGGAGAGCGGCCGGTCGTGGAGGTGGGCGAGCAGCGGGCCTGCGGTGGTGGTGCAGTAGTGCAGCACCTCACCCTTGGTGGTGCCGGTCTCGGGATAGAGGACCTTGTCCAGGTTGGTCAGCGAGAGGCGCCGCCCCTCCACAACGGTGATCGGCGACATACGATGAGAATCCCACACAAGGGATGAAATATGCGTTCTATATGGAATGGGTCCATATCGTTCGGCCTGGTCACCATCCCCGTGAAGACCTACAGCGCCACCGACCGCACCTCGTCGGTGTCTTTCGTGCGCATCCACGAGAAGGACGGCGCGCAGATCCAGTACCGGAAGATCTGTGAGCTGGACGGCAAGGAGGTCTCGAACGAGGAGGTCGGCAAGGGCTATCAGGCGCCCGGCGACGACACCATCGTGCCGATCACCGATGACGATCTGTCCCAGCTGCCGATGCCCACCGCCAAGACGCTGTCGATCCTGTCGTTCGTCGACCCCGCCGAGATCGACCCGCTCCAGATGGACAAGGCGTACTACCTGGGACCCAACGGGGCGGCCGCCGCCAAACCGTACGCGCTGCTGCGGGAGGCGCTGGAGGACCACCGGAAGGTCGCGGTCGGCAAGGTGGCGATGCGGGGACGGGAGTCCCTGGCGATGCTGCGGGCGCACGACGGGGCGATCGTGATGCATACGCTGCTGTGGCCGGATCAGATCCGGCCCGTCACCGGTGTGGCCCCCGAGGACGTCGAGCTCCGCGAGAACGAGCTGACGCTGGCCGAGACCCTGATGGACTCCCTGGGCGAGCTGGACCCCGCCGAACTCCACGACGACTACCGTGCGGCCGTCGAGGAGCTGGTCGCCGCCAAGCTTGAGGGCGAGCCGGTCGCCGCAGCCGCGTCGGATACGTCCGCCCAGGTCATCGACCTCACCGCGGCGCTGGAGAAGAGCGTCCGGGCGGCGCGGGGCGGCCCGGAGGAGCGCGAGGAGTCCGAGTCGGCCTCGGTGACGCCCATACGGGGGCGGAAGGCGGCCGAGAAGGGCGAGGCGCAGCAGGGCACCGCCAAGAGGAGCGGCGCGGCGGCGAAGAAGGCAACGGGCAAGAAGACCGCGGCGGCCACCGCGAAGAAGGCTCCCGCGAAGAAGACGGCGGCCGCCCCGAAGGCCGCCGGCGGGCGGGCGAAGGGCACTTCGACGGCCAAGACGACCGCGGCCGCCGGTACTTCCGGGAAGGCGGCAACCGCCACTTCCCGGAAGACCGCCTCGAAGAGCACGAAGAGCACCGCCAAGAAGGCCGCGGCGAAAAAGACCACCAAGAGGTCGTCCGCGTAGGCCCGTCGGGGCAGCCCGCCCGCGGCCGTCCGTTCTAGAGTTTCGGTATGGCTTCAGACGAGGGGACCACCCGCATCGACAGCTGGATCTGGTCCGTACGACTCACCAAGACGCGCTCACTGGCGGCGACGGCCTGCCGCGCGGGGCACGTACGGGTCAACGGTGAGCGGGTGAAGCCGGCCCACGGTGTGCGCAACGGCGACGAGGTGCGGCTGCGGCACGCGGGCCGGGAGCGGATCGTGGTCGTCACCCGGCTGGTGCGCAAGCGGGTGGGCGCGGCCATCGCGGCGGAGTGCTTCATCGACAACAGCCCGCCGCCCCCGCCGCGCGAAGAGGTGCCGGTGATCGGGATCCGCGACCGCGGCACCGGACGTCCCACCAAGCGCGACCGCCGGGAGATCGACCAGCTGCGCGGGCTGTGACCGGCCCGTACCAGGGGGCCGCGATGGGTGAGACCTACGCCTACGGCAGCGCGTCGAGGTAGACCCACTGGCCGTCCTCGCGGACGAAGCGGCTGTGCTCGTACTGGCTGTCGGCGTGGCCGTGCAGGCTGTAGTGGGCGCGGAATTCCACGGTGCCTTCGGTGTGGAAGGCGCTGCCGCCGGTCGCGCCGAGGATGTCCAGGCCGGTCCAGCACTGTGCCGGTTCGAGGTCGAGGGCGGCCGGGCGGGTCGTCGGGTGCCAGGTGCGCAGCAGATATCCGGTGTCGCCGACGGCGAAGGCGCTGTAGCGCGAGCGCATCAGACGCTCCGCGGTCGGGGCGGTGGCGCGGCCCTGGTGGAATGCGGCGCAGCAGTCGCGGTAGGTCTCGGCGCGTCCGCAGGGGCACGGCGAGGTGGGGGTGACGGCGGCGGGGCGGCGGGGCGTGTTCTTCTGCTTCGGCACCCCACGATTGTGCCGGGTCGGCGGGGGCGGAGTGCGACACGCGGAGCACATACGGATCCGGCACGCCCTGGAGCTGCACCCATTTGGGGAATTTCCCTGACAAATCACCCATTTGCAGCTTTTCGTGGCTTGATACGTGCGGCGAGGCTGGAAGAACTCATGGTGACCGTCCCCACCACCCAGGAGAGAACCCCCCATGATTCTGTCCATTTCCGGCGTCGTCCTGCTCGGTGTCATCGTCTTCCTCTTCTTCCGGAAAGACGGCCTGAAGTTGTCCCACGCTCTGGTCTCCGCGCTCTTCGGGTTCTACCTCGCCAGCTCCGCCATCGCGCCCAGCATCAAGGCGGGCGGGGCGAGCCTGGCCAGCCTCCTCGGGGGGATCAAGATCTAGGGCCGTCCGCCTCGCGGCGCACCACCACGGGTTCCGCCCGCACGGGCCGCACCGGCTCCCGTCCGGGCGGCTCCGTGTGCGGCACGCCCGCTCCCCGCAGCCCACGCCGATTCCCGTACGACCACCGCACGAGCAACAGGAGATGACGTGGCCCGGCGCCCCCTGCCCCGCATCCTGACCACCAGCGCACCGCTCGCCCGTATGGCACACAGCGCCTCGCTCGCCCGTAGTCGCGAACTCGCGCGTACGGCCGCCGACAGCGCCTCCGATGTGTTCCACCCGCTGATCACCATCGGCCGCGGGCTGCGCCGGCTGGGCGCGGCCGGCCGGGGACGCTGGGCCGAGACGCCCAAGGACCAGCGCGGCCCGCTGGCGTTCTTCGTGGGCGCATGCGGCCTGGTGGTGTGGCTGGTGCCCTACGGGCCGCTGCTCGCCCTGATCGCGCTGATGGGCGCGGGGGCCTGGGCGGGGCGGGAGCGTACGCCCGTGGCGACCGGCCCCAGCGAGGCCGAGACCGAGCGGCTGCGGGCGCTCTACGAGGCACTGGTGCCCTACCTCTCCGCCGAGGGGGACCCCGGCCCGCTGTATGCGCACGGCGGTGACTGGGAGCGGGCCTTCACCGAGTACGCCTTCGACGACAGCGGGCGGCTGGAGCGACTCCAGCTGAAGTACCCGGCGTACTTCACCGACGGTGAGGACCGGTCCCGGGTCCGCATCGAGCAGGTGCTGTACGCCAAGGCCGGGCGCGGCCGGGAGTACCACTTCACCTGGGACGAGCTGGCCAATCAGCTCACCCTGACCGCGCTGGACCCGCTGCCCGCGGATATCGCCGCCCAGCGCTTCGTCACCTCGCCGGGCGAGACGGTGCTCGGCTTCACCGACCCGGACTCCGTACCGCGGACCCTGCCGGTCACCGGCGGCCAGGAGACCCGGGACGCCCCGCCGGTGGTCTGGCGCACCGGGCACCGCTCCACCGAACCGCATCTGCTCGTCCTGGGGCAGCCGGGGACCGGCGCCACGACCCTGCTGCGCTCGATCGCTCTCCAGGCGCTCCAGCACGGCGATGTGCTGGTCATCGACGGCAGCGGCACCGGTGAGTACGGATGTCTGGCCGGGCGCAGCGGTGTGCTCGGGGTGGAGAGCGGGCTGGCGGGGGCACTGGCGACGCTGGAGTGGGCGTCGCACGAGACCGAGCGGCGGCTGATCGCGGGGAACCGGGCGCGGCAGGCCGGCGGGGCGGCGCCGGACGACACCCGCCGACCGCTGTGGATCATCGCGGACCGTCCGACGGCGCTGTCCCACATCGCCGTCGCGGAGGGCCGGGACGATCCGCAGCAGTGGCTCCAGGTGCCGCTGCGGCACGGCCGGGCCGCGCAGGTCACAGTGGTCGTGGCCGACCAGTTCGAGACCGCCGAGCTGCTGAGCGATCCGGTGCGGGCGCACACCAAGGCGCGGGTGGTGCTCGGCCCCGCCACGGCGGAGGAGGTACGGGCGGTGCTCGGGGCGCCGCCGCACACCACCCCACCGGCACAGGTGCCGCCGGGCCGTGGCTATGCGCGGCTGGGGAACGCCCCCGTGCTGCGGCTCCAGGTACCGGCCACTCCCGATCCGCTCGATGACGCCACCGGCCAGGCGCACCGGGAGGCGGTCCTGGCCCTGCTGCCGGAACGTACGGTTCCGGCGGACGGGGCGGGGGCCACCGAATCGGTGACCGGCGGCAAGCGGGTGGAGGCCGGCAAACCGGCGGAGGTGGGCAAGCCCGCGGCCGGCAGCGAGCGGGTGGGGACCGGCAAGTCCTCCGACGGCGGCGGGTCCGGGCGTGGCACCCGGGCGGAGCCGGTCGACGGTTCGGCGGCGGTCGAGGCGGCCAAGACGGAACGGGACGCCGAGGAGACCGGCTCCGCCGCCGAACCGACTGCCCCCGAACCGTCCGCCGCCGAACCGGTGGGTGCGAGCGCGCGGGTACGGACCGACAAGGGCGCCAAGCCCCGTGTGATCAAGGGAACGGTGGAGGCCGTCCGGGCGGACGGGTGAGGCTCATCCGCCCGCCGGTACCAGCCCCTGGAGTCCGCTCCGTCCGGCCCCGGGGCGTCCCTTCGGCCCGGAGGCACGTCAGGCCCCGGGAGACGGCCCGCCGGTACGGGCCCGAGTCCGCTCCGTCCGCGCGAGGTCCGTCCAGCCAGGGCATCCCTCCGCCCCCGGGAAATGCGCCGAAGCCCCCTCAGGCCACAAACGTATGCCGCAACTCCGCCTCCACCGGTGCCCCCGTCGCCACCAGCCGTGCGGCACCCGCCAGCCGGACCGCGGCCTCGTCGGCGACCGCCCCGTTGACCGTGAACGGCAGCCGCACGAAGCCCTCGAAGGCGCCGTCGACACCGAAGCGCGGACCGGAGGGCACCCGCACCCCGAGCCGCTCGCCCGCCTCGGCGATCCGGGAGCCGGAGAGTCCGCCGGTCCGCGCCCAGAGGGTGAGGCCGCCGCGGGGCACGCTGAATTCCCAGTCGGGAAGGTGCCGGTGCAGCGCCTCGACGATCGCGTCGCGGTTCTCGCGCGCCTGCTCCCGGCGGATGCCGACGGCCTGCTCCCAGCCGCCGCTCTCCAGGAGCGAGGCGATGGCGAGCTGTTCGAGGACCGGCGAGCCCAGGTCGGAGTAGGCGCGGGCGGCGACCAGACTGCGGATGATGTCGGGGGCGGCACGCACCCAGCCGATCCGCATGCCGGCCCAGAACGCCTTGCTCGCCGAGCCGACGGTGATCACCGCACTGCCGGCCGGGTCGAACGCGCAGACCGGACGCGGCTGTTCGGCGTCCTCGTCCAAACGGAGTTCGGTCATGGTCTCGTCGACGACGAGCAGGGTACCGGCCGAGCGGGCGGCGTCGACCATCCGGCGGCGCTGGTCCTCGGTGGCGAGGGTGCCGGTGGGGTTGTGGAAGTCGGCCACGACGTAGGCCATACGGGGCGCGGCATCCCGCATCACCTGGCGCCAGAGGGGGATGTCCCAGCCGGCCAGCTTGTCCCCGAGGGCGACCGGGACGAGCCGGGCGCCGGCGTCCCGCATCAGCTGGAGGATGTTGGCGTACGAGGGCGAATCGACGGCCACGCGCTCGCCGGGGCCGGTACAGAGCCGGCAGATCGCGGCGACGGCGCCCATCGCGCCGGTGGTCACCATGATCTGTTCCGGCATGGTGGGAATGCCGCGGGCGGTGTAGCGGTCCGCGAGGGCCTGGCGGAGGACGGGCAGACCGGCCGGGTAGTCGCCGTGGGTGTGGGAGTAGAGCGGAAGGTCGGCCATGGCGCCCTGGACGGCACGGGTGAGCCAGGGTTCGGGGGCCGGGAGGGCGGCACAGCCGAGGTCGATCATGGAGCCGGCGGCCTCCGGCGGCAGCGGTTCCAGGCCACGGGTGGGCAGCGGGTTGCCGGCCGGGACGGCGGTCCAACTGCCCGAGCCGCGCCGGGACTCCAGGAACCCCTCGGCGCGCAGCGCTTCGTAGGCGGCGGCGACGGTGGTGCGGCTGACGCCGAAGGCGGCGGCCAGTTCGCGCTCGGCCGGCAGACGCGCGGCGACCGGTATCCGGCCTTCCAGTACGAGCAGGCGCACACCGTCGGCGAGGCTGCGGTAGGCGGGCAACCGGCGGCCGCCGGAGGCGAGTTGGGCGTCACGTGGGTCCTGCGACCGGAGCAGCCGGGCGAGTTGGGGTGCGCCAACCGCTGAAGTCCACTGAGCCATGAAGATCAGTCCACCTTCCCCGAATTGGCTCTACTTCCCGAGCCCGGACACGCCACATGGTGTCATGCGTCGGTCCAATCCTGCCAGGAGGGGGAATGTCGTGCCCATGATCAGTAGGTCCGGCCCGGGGAGGGGCCTGCAGGCGCGCCGCCTGGTTCAGCTCTATACGGGACTGACGCTGTACGGCGTGAGCATGGGCCTGATGCTCCGGGCGGAGCTGGGACTGGAGCCGTGGAGCGTGCTCAACCAGGGCATATCCCGGCATACGGGTCTGTCGATCGGCACCGTCACCATCGTGTCCGGCGCGCTGATCCTGCTGCTGTGGATACCGCTGCGCCAGCGCCCCGGCCTGGGCACGGTGTCCAATGTGGTGGTGCTGGGGCTGGTGATGGACGCGACGCTGGCCTGGGTGCCGGACCTGGACTCCTTGGGCGCCCGTATTCCGCTGCTGGCCGGCGCCGTCCTCCTGAACGGCGCCGCGACCGGTCTGTACATCTCCGCCGACTTCGGCCCCGGCCCGCGCGACGGGCTGATGACCGGGCTGCACCGGCGGACCGGCCGCCCGGTGCGGCTGGTGCGGACCTGCATCGAGGTGACGGTGCTCGCGGCGGGCTATCTGCTCGGCGGCTCCGTCGGCGTCGGCACGGTGGTCTATGCGCTGGCCATCGGCCCGCTGGCACAGTTCTTCCTCCGCCGCTTCGCGATCAAGGGCACTTTGGCGCAGCCGTCCCCGGTGGTGGCCCGCGGAGAGCCTTCACCTGAGCGCGCCATACTGCCGGAGTGACCTCAGCGATACGCATCCGCCACGCCTATCTCGACCACCCCGTCCCGCTCGCCTTCGCCCACCGGGGCGGGGACGCGGAGGGCCTGGAGAACACCGCCGCCGCCTTCCGCCGCGCGGTCGGCCTCGGCTACCGCTACCTGGAGACCGATGTGCACGCCACATCGGACGGCAAGCTCGTCGCCTTCCACGACGCGACGCTCGACCGCGTCACGGACACCCGTGGCGCGATCGGCCGGCTCCCCTGGCGGACGGTGCGCCGGGCCCGGGTGGGCGGACAGGAACCGCTGCCGCTGTTCGAAGAGCTGCTGGAGGAGTTCCCCGAGGCGCGCTGGAACATCGATCTCAAGGCCGAGGCCGCGCTGCCGCCACTGCTGGACCTGCTCCGCCGTACGCACGCCTGGGACCGGGTGTGCGTCGGCTCGTTCTCGGAGGCCCGGGTGGCGCGGGCCCAGCGGATGGCCGGCCGGCGGATGGCGAGTTCGCTCGGCACCCGTGGGGTGGCCGGTCTGCGGCTGCGCTCATACGGCCGCGGAGTGCTGCCGCTCGACCGGCTGCTGGGTGCGGCGGTGCGGCGCAGCGCGGTCTGCGTCCAGGTTCCCGAGCGGCAGTCCGGCATCCCGGTCGTCGATCCGCTGTTCCTGCGCGCCGCGCATGCGCTGGGCATGCAGGTCCACGTCTGGACGGTCAATGATCCGGATCGGATGACCGCCCTGCTGGACTTCGGTGTGGATGGCATCATGACCGATCACATCGAGACGCTGCGGACGGTGCTGACCGAGCGGGGGTGCTGGGTCTGAGCCGCCCGGGTCCGTCGGCCTGTCCGCCGCCGTGAACGGGGACGGGACGACGGGGGTGGGCGTGCGGAGCGCAATGGCCGAGGCCGTGGACGAGACGGCCGAGCGACGCCGCGAACAGCGCGGCTGGTACTGGTACGACTGGGCCAACAGCGTCTATTCGACCACCGTGCTGACGGTGTTCCTCGGGCCGTATCTGACGTCGGTGGCAAAGGCCGCCGCGGACGCGGACGGCTTTGTGCACCCGCTGGGCATACCGGTACGCGCGGGTTCCTTCTACGCGTACACGGTGTCGGCGTCGCTGCTGCTGTCCGTACTGGCGATGCCGCTCGCCGGGGCGCTGGCCGACCGGACCGGCCGAAAGAAGCCGCTGCTGGGCTGCTGCGCCTATACGGGCGCGGCGGCGACGACCGGAATGTTCTTCCTCGACGGCGAGCGCTATCTGCTGGGCGGGGCGCTGCTGGTCATCGCGAATGTGGCGTTCGTGGTGGCGATGATGCTCTACAACTCCTACCTGCCGCAGATCGCCGCTCCCGAGGAGCGCGACGCGGTCTCGTCACGGGGCTGGGCCTTCGGCTACGCGGCCGGGGCGCTGGTCCTGGTCGCCAATCTGGTCCTCTACGGCGCCCACGACTCCTTCGGCATCTCCGAGGGCACCGCGGTGCGCATCTGCCTGGCGTCGGCGGGGCTGTGGTGGGGCGCGTTCTCGCTGATCCCGCTGCGACGGCTGCGTGACCGGCGCACGGCGGCCGCCGGAGCCGCCACCGGAGCGTCCGGCAAGGACCGCGGCGCCTCGCCCGGCCAGGGATGGCGGCAGCTGCGGAAGACCCTGCGCGGGATGCGCCGCCGCCCCCTCACCCTGTCTTTCCTCCTCGCCTATCTCCTCTACAACGACGGGATACAGACGGTGATCACCCAGGCGTCCGTGTACGGCGCCGAGGAGCTGCGGCTGGACCAGACGACGCTGATCATCGCGGTCCTTCTGGTGCAGGTGCTGGCCGCGGCGGGGGCCCTGCTGATGGGCCGCCTGGCCAGGCGGTACGGCGCACAGCGGACGATCCTGGCATCACTGGTGGCCTGGGCGCTGACCCTCGCGGCCGGCTACACCCTGCCCGCGAGGGCGCCGCTGTGCTTCTTCGCGCTCGCCGCCGGCATCGGTCTGGTCCTGGGCGGCAGCCAGGCGCTGTCGCGCTCGCTGTTCTCGCATCTGGTGCCACGCGGCGAGGAGGCGGAGTACTTCTCCGCGTACGAGATCAGTGACCGGGGTGTGAGCTGGCTGGGGCCGCTGGTGTTCGGGGTGGCCTATCAGCTCACCGGGAGCTACCGGGACGCGATCGTGTCCCTGGTGGGGTTCTTCGTGATCGGTTTCGTCCTGCTGGCGCGGGTCCCGGTGGGCCGGGCGATCGCGGCGGCCGGAAATCCGGTACCTGACCGGATTTAGCCTCCAGGCGTGCGGGGCGGTAGTGTACGCCTTTGGCTCACCAGGCGGACCGTTACTGCGCGCTCAAGCATGGAAGGCGCTGGGTGACATCTGCTGCCAGATGTGACAAACCGGGCGCCGGTGGGTACAACAAGGGGCGGCACGAAGGTAGGCAGCGGCGCACAGCGCCTCCGTCAAGGGCGGTGGTGGGCGACGGGTGGGCTCATATCCCGGATTCGGGAATCTTCACCGCCGACCGGACGTTGACCGGATGACGACGACAGCGACACCTGTCCTGTGGGCGACAAGCCCGGGAGGCACGATTCATGAGTGAGCGAGCTCTCCGCGGCACGCGACTCGTGGTGACCAGCTACGAGACCGACCGCGGCATCGACCTGGCCCCGCGCCAGGCGGTGGAGTACGCATGCCAGAACGGACATCGATTCGAGATGCCGTTCTCGGTTGAGGCCGAGATTCCGCCGGAGTGGGAGTGCAAGGTATGTGGTGCACCCTCTCTTCTGGTGGATGGCGACGGCCCCGAGGAGAAGAAGGGTAAGCCCGCGCGTACGCACTGGGACATGCTCATGGAGCGGCGCACCCGCGAGGAGCTCGAGGAGGTGCTGGCCGAACGGCTGGCCGTCCTGCGCTCCGGCACCATGAACATTGCCGTGCATCCGCGCGACAGCAACCGCAAGTCCGCCTGACCGCGGGCCTGCGGCAAGCAGCACGCAAGGGCCGGGGTCACCGCATCGCGCGGTGGCCCCGGCCCTTGTCGTTCTCCGCGGCCGCTCGGCCCGGCCGTCGGCGCGCTCAGCCGGTGAGCGGCGGGTCCTGACGGCGCGCGGCCGGGGGCTCGTCGTCGCGGATGACCTCGCCCTGGACGACCTTGCCGTCCGGCCGGTGCATCCGGGCCTGCTGGAAGGCGTCGCCGAACGAGCCCGGGGCGTAGCCCGCGCGCCGGGACAGCAGCTTCTCCCCGCGGCGCTGGAGCAGTTTTCCGGTCGGCGGGAAGAGGCAGAGCAGCCCCAGTGCGTCGGACACCAGCCCCGGCAGCATCAGCAGCAGCCCGCCCACCATCGGGAGCGTATTGCCGCCGCCCGAAGTGCCGTTGCCGGATCCGCCGTTGCCGGACGGGGAGTTGCCGGGTGCCGACGGGTCGCCGACGGTCTGCAGGCTCTCGGTGAGATTCCGCCAGGCGCGGCGCCCGGCCCGCTTGGCCACATATCCGCCGACGATCACTCCGGCCACCAGCAGAAGCAGCACGGTCAGCCCGTTGGTGGCGCCGGCCACGACGGTGAGCAGCCAGATCTCCAGCACCATCCAGGCGGCGATGCCCAAGGGGACGAACCTACGGGCGCGCGAGCGCTGGGGCGGGCGGGGACTCGGCGATGGCGTGGCTCCGAACGTCATGCCTCAAGTGTGCCTGGCCCGTCCGGCAGCCCTTCCCGAGGGGCGCCGGATTGATCAACTCCGGGCGGCCGGGCGGCCGGGACGATGTCAGCGCCCGCGGATCTTGTCGACCCGTGAGCCGACGCCCCAGGCCGTGACGCGCCACAGCGCCTCCACGACGATGTCCCGGCTCATCTTGCTGTCGCCGTACTCGCGCTCGACGAAGGTGATCGGGACCTCGACGACGTGAAAGCCGGCCTGCACGGCGCGGCGGGCGAGATCGACCTGGAAGCAGTAGCCCTGGGAGGCGACATCGTCCAGGCCCAGCCCCTTGAGTGCCTCCGTGCGAAAGGCCCGGAAGCCGCCCGTGATGTCGCGCAGCGGCAGATCCAGCGCCAGCCGGGAGTAGGTGCTGCCGCCGCGGGAGATGAGCCGGCGGTACTTGGGCCAGTTGACGGTACGGCCGCCGGGCACCCAGCGGGAGCCGAGAACGAGGTCGGCGCCCTTGAGCGCGGTGAGCAGCCGGGGCAGTTCCTCGGGCTGGTGCGAGCCGTCGGCGTCCATCTCGACCAGCACGCCGTAGCCGTTGTCGATGCCCCAGCGGAAGCCTGCGAGATAGGCGGCGCCGAGGCCTTCCTTGCCCTTGCGGTGCAGGACGTGGACGTGCTCGTCGGCGGCGGCCAGCTCGTCAGCCAGTTTGCCGGTGCCATCCGGGCTGTTGTCGTCAGCGATCAGGACATGCGCCTCCGGGACGGCGGACCGCACCCGCGAGACGACCGGCTTGATGTTCTCCGCCTCGTTGTACGTCGGAATGATCACCAACGTGGTGCCGAGCGGACCGTACTGCCGCTGACCGTCTGTCACTGCTGCCCCTTCTCGTCCTTCGTACGCCCACGCCTGCCGATGGCTGCCGCGGCGGCGCAGGACAGGAGGCCCACGATAGCGAGCGCCCACTCCGGAGCGGCACCGACGCGGTCGGCGAGCGTCGTTTCGTCCCGCAGCGGAATCCGCGCGGAGACCACGCCCTGGGTGAACTCGGGGATGCGGTGGGTGATCGTGCCGTCCGGGGCGACCACCGCGCTGATTCCGCTGGTGGCGGCGGTGACCACGGCGCGGCCGTGCTCGACGGCACGCAGCTTGGACATCGCCAGCTGCTGCTCGGGCTGGCCGGTGCGGCCGTAGGTGGCGTTGTTCGTCTGGATCACGAGCGCGCGGGCACCGGCGTTGACGGTGTCGTGGACGATCTCGTCGTAGGCGACCTCGAAGCAGATGACGTCGCCGAGCCGGGCGGGGCCGACCTTGAGCAGGCCGGTGTGGTCACCGGGGTAGAAGTTGCGGGTCACCCGCTGGAAGCGCGTAATGATCTTGCTGAGCTGCTCCTTGAACGGCACGTACTCGCCGAACGGCACCGGGTGCTGCTTGGTGTAGGAGGCGCCCGGCCCCTTCTTCGGGTCCCAGACGATGCCCTCGTTGAAGACGTAGCCCTGCTTGGTGGGGTGGTCGACCAGTGCGCCCACGAGGACGGGCACCCCGATGGCCTTCACGGCCTCGTCGATCCGGTCGTACGCCTGCGGGTACTGGTACGGGTCGAGGTCGGAGGAGTTCTCCGGCCAGATCACCAGGTCCGGCTTCTCGGCCCGGCCGGCCTTCACGTCGGCGGCGAGCTTCTCGGTGGCGGTGGCGTGGTTGTCGGTGATCATCATGGGGCGGCCGAGGAAGTCCATGCCGGGTGACTGGACGTTGCCCTGGATGACAGCGATGTCGACGGTGTCGTCGGCCTTCGTGGGGACGGGCACCAGCACACCGGCCAGGGTGACCGCGGCGGCCAGCCCGAACGCCTCCAGGGCGGGGACGGCCCGCCGCAGCGTCCCGTTCGCGCGCAGTCCCCAGAGGGTGACGGCGCAGGCGGCGAGCAGTGCCGCGGCCAGCGCGACGGCGAAGGTCACCAGCGGGGCGCCGCCGAGCGCGGCGAGCGGGGTGAACGGCGAACCGGTGTTGGCGAACGCCAGCCGTCCCCACGGGAAGCCGCCCAGCGGCAGCCGGTCGCGGGCCCACTCCTCGGCGCCCCACAGACAGGCGGCCCACAGCGGCCGGACCGGCAGCCGGGAGGTGACGGCGAGCCCCGCGCCGAGCAGTGCCAGGAAGAACGCCTCGATGAGGGAAAGGCCCACCACCGCGTCCCAGCCGATGACATGGAGCCACTTCAGCAGGATCAGGAAGAACGACAGCCCGAAGACGAAGCCCGTCCAGGCACCCTGGCGGGCGGTCCGGCCGAGGGTCAGCAGCGACAGCGCGGCGACGGACACCAAAGACAGCGGCCACAGGTCGTACGGCGGGAAGGCGAGGCCGAGCGCCAGGCCGGCGGCGGCCGCGAGACCGCTGCGCGGCGCCTCCTTGCGGGCCAGCGCGGCCAGTCGCCGGGCGCGTCCGGGGCGTGCGGGCGCGGCGGTGGAGCCCGTCCCTGCTGGGGGCACCGGGCCGTCGGGCGTGGTGCCGCTGACGGCTTCTTCGGTGGTGTCGGAGCCCGATGGCACGGTCGCGAGCCTTCCTGCAGGTCGTGGGATGGTGAGCTGACCGTACATCGGGAAGGCGGGGTTGCGGATGCGGGGTGCACAAAAGGTGAAATGCAGCGCGGGGAGGGGATGGCGCGGCACCGCGTGGTGCGGATAGGGGCCCGGCGCCCTTCGGGCCGACCTGGGACCCGCTGGCTGCGGATCGACCGAAAGCCGTTGTCTACTGAGCGTCCGGGCCCCACCCGGGTCGCACCCGCCGACCGGCCGAAACCTTCCGTCGCCCCGTGCCGCGGGTCCTGGACCTGGCTCCCAGTGGCGGTGCGCTCCAGTGGCGCACCGCCCCATGGCCCAGCTGCGTTCGACGACTGCACGGAGATCTGCCGGTCGGGCGTCCTGTGGTGGACTCGGCCGAACCTACCGGCCGCCGACCGCCTGCTGTCAACAGGTGCTCCGCCTGCGTCGTTTCGCGTCGCCCCAGGTCAGCCGCGAGCGCACGCAGGTGTGCCAAGGAGCAGCAAGCACGGTCCGTGGTGGCACGTGCCTGCGTGATGTCACTCGTTCGGCGGCCCGAAGACCGTCCGCCCGCCGACGACCGTGCGCAGGCACACCGGGAGGTCGGTGCCGGGGGTGAGATCGGGCAGGCCGGGGGTGCCGGAGCGGGGGTCGGTGGACCAGCGCTCCACCCGCTCGTCGGGCGCCTGGACGAGCAGTTCGCCGGTGCGCCAGACCGCGTAGTCGGCGGGGGCGCCGGGCACCAGGACGCCCGCGTCGTCCCGGCCGACGGCGCGCCAGCCGCCGCGAGTGTGGGCGGTGAACGCGGCGCGTGCGGAGATGCCGTGGGCGCGGGTGCGGTGGAAGACGGCGGCCCGTACGGTGCCCCAGGGGTCGAGGGGGGTGACCGGGCTGTCGGATCCGAGCGCGAGCGGGACACCGGCCTTGAGCAGCGCGGCGTACGGGTTGAGGGTGCGGGCCCGGTCGACGCCGAGCCGGGCGGCGTACATGCCCTCCGCGCCGCCCCACGCCGCGTCGAAGGCGGGCTGGACGGAGGCGGTCAGGGCCAGGTCGGCGAAGCCCGCGATGGTCCGCTCGGTGAGCATTTCGGCGTGCTCGACGCGGTGCCGGGCGGCCCGGACCCGGTCCAGGCCGACGCGCTCGGCGGCGGCCCGTACGCCGTCGACGACACCGGTCAGGGCCGCGTCACCGATGGCGTGGAAGCCCGCCTGGAGTCCGGCCTCGGTGCAGGCGGCGACATGGGCGGCGACGGCTTCGGCGTCGAGATGCGCGGTGCCGGTGTGGCCGGGGGAGTCGGCGTACGGGGCATGCAGATGGGCGGTGTGCGAGCCGAGCGAGCCGTCGGCGAAGAGATCGCCCGCGGCGCCGACGGCCCCGAGTTCACGGATCCGTTCCGCGTCCTTTGCGGACGCGACGAACTCGGCCCAGTAGCCGACGACCCGCGGGCCGTTCCCCTCCCGGGCCAGGGCGAGCAGCGCGGTGAAGTCGTCCGCACCGGAGATCTCCGGTCCCGCGCACTCGTGGATGCTGCCGATGCCGAGCGAGGCGGCGCGGGCGAGCGCGGCGGCCTGGGCCTCGGTGCGCTGGGCGGGGGTGAGCGTGGCGTAGGCGGCCTGGCGCACCGCGTGGTGGGCGTCCCCGGTCAGCGGGGCGTCGGCCCGGAATCCGGCCAGCTCGCGCACCCCGGGGACCAGGTCGAGCAGCGCCGTCGTCACGACCGCGGAGTGCACATCGACCCGGGTGAGGTAGAGCGGCCGGCCGCCGGTGGCCTCGTCCAGTTCCGCGCGGGATGGCGGGCGGCCCTCCGGCCAGCCGCTGGCGTCCCAGCCGTGGCCGAGCAGAATCCGGTCCGCCCGCCGCGCCGCCGCGTATCCGCGGACGCGGGCCAGCGCATCGGACAGGGTGCCGGCGCCGGACAGATCGAGCCCGGTGAGCGCGAGCCCGGTCGCGGTGGTGTGCACATGTGCGTCCGTGAACGCCGGGGTGACGAGCGCACCGTCGAGCTGGACGACCTCGTCCACGCCCTCGGCGAAGGAGTCCGCCGCGCCCTCCTCCCCCACCCAGGCGATGCGGTCGCCCTCGACGACCATGGCGGTCGCGAAGGGGTCCGCGGGGCTGTGCACCTCACCGCCGCGCAGCAGGACCGTACGGGGGCGGGCCGGGCCGGTGGGGTGCTCTCGGGCCGGATCGGGGATGCGCTCGCTCATACCGGACAGTTTGGCCCCTGCGTGCGGACGGTCCGCGCGCGGGGGGACGATCACCGGTCAGATACGGGGCGGACGGGCCTCGTACGGCGTGGAGAGCACGACTGTCGTGCGGGTCGAGACACCGGCGAGGGTGCGTATGCGGGTGAGCAGGTGCTCCAGCTCCAAGGGGGTGGCGACCCGCACCTTGAGGATGTAGTTCTCGTCGCCCGCGACGCTGTGGCAGGCCTCCAGCTCGGGGACCTCGGCCAAGCGGTCGGCGATGTCGTCCGGCGCACTGGGGTCGAAGGGTTTGACCGAGATGAAGGCGGTGAGCGGCAGGCCCACCGCTTCGGGGTCCACGATCGCCGCGTAGCCCCGGATGACACCGCGCTGCTCCAGGCGGCGCACGCGCTGGTGCACCGCCGAGGTGGACAGGCCGGTGGCCTTGCCCAGGTCGGTGTAGCTCATCCGCCCGTCCTTGACGAGCAGATCCACGATTTGTCGGTCCAACTCCTCCACGTACTCAACCTACTGCGCGCGGGCGCGTGTGCGCACCGCGCGCCCGCTCGTGGACCCCCTTGCGCCGGGTCGTGTGACCAATACCACACGGGTGATCCGGTGTCGGTGAGGTGCCGGAGATTATGCGTGCGGCATGAAGGGAATTGCTGCTGGTGGCCGGGACCGCCCGTCACAGGAAGTCAGCGGTAAGACCGGCCCACCCGAGGGGGATACACATCATGCGACGCCTTGAGCAGGACTCCGCTGCCGTGAACACCGGCGCCCAGGAGGGCGACAGTTCCGGCGACGACGGCGAGTACGACTCTTTCGACACCTACGAGATCTACCGGGTGACCTGCCCGGACTGCCTGCAGCCGATCGCACTGCTGGCGGACGAGGACACGCTCCCGGAGCACGCCCTGTGCGCCTCGCCGTGGAACCCGTTCGGGCTGACGGTGTGCCAGGGCTCCGGCCGGCCGGCGTCCGAGGCGCCGGAGGCCGAGGACACCCTGGACGCCCAGGAGCAGGACGCGGCGGTGCTGCTGACGCTCCCGGAGAGCCTGGACTGGCGCCGCCAGCCGTTCTCCCACATCGGCGGACCCGGCACCCTTCCGGTCCGGGTGCCGCGGATGCGTCCGCGCGCCTGAACACCCCGCACACCGTCCCGAGGGGCCGCACTCACCAGTAGCGGCCCTCGATCATCGCCTCCAGTGTCTCCCGGTGGAGGATCAGCGCATCGGCGTCGGCCGGCACCGGCAGCTCTCCGAAGTGGACCTGGCGGTAGGCCACTCGCAGCATGACGATGGCGTGCCGCAGGGCCGCGTAGAGGGTGTGGAAGTCCATGTCGCGGGGCCGGTGCCCGGTGAGCGCGGCATAGCGGCTCTCGACCCGGTCGCGGCGCAGCAGGCCGGGCAGTCCCCGTTTGCCGCTCGCCTCGGTGAGGTCCTGAAAGAAGCGGTGCAGATAGACCATCCAGCCCAGGTCGAGTTCGCGGGGGCCGAGGGCGGCCATCTCCCAGTCGAGGACGGCAGCCGGTTCGAACCCGTCGTAGACGATATTGCCGATACGGGCGTCTCCCCAGGTCAGAACGGGCTCGCCGGGGTCCGGCGGCCAGTGGTCGGCCAGCCGGGCGAAGCCGCGCTCGATGAGCGGGGAGCGCGGACGGCCGTCAACGACCCAGGAGTAGTAGGCGCGTTGGGCCTCGACGTGACGGTGCAGCGCGCTTCCGGTGCCCGGAGTGGCGAGAAAGCCGGCTGCGGCGGGCGGGACTTGGTCGTGCAGCCGCGCCAGGACCGAGACGCTGGCGGCCTCCAGATGGTCGCGCTGGGCCTCGGTGGCGTCGTGGAGCCAATTCCCCTCGTACGTATAGGGCATGACGTCCGGCGGGACGCGGCCGTCGGCGCGGGCCATGACGAAGAACGGCGCGCCGAGGTGCGTCGGATCCTCCTCCAGCCAGTAGGTGCGGGGCACCGGGAGGTCGGTGCGGTCGGCGACCAGGCGCATGGTGCGGTACTGCCGGGCCATGTCGTAGCGGGGGAAGACGGTGTACGCGGCGGGGTCGGCGGCGAGCCGTAGTGCACAGGAGGTGGGGGCGCTCTTCTGGTCGGGCGGAGTCGGGTGCCCGGGGGACGTCGGCTCGGGGCGGTCGATGTCGAAGAGCAGCGTTTCGCTGGACATGCCGTTGGAGTCGGGGACGGTCGCGCCGACGGCGCGCGCGCCGGGCAGCCGGGTGCCGAGCCAGGCGGTGAGCCGGCGGGTGAGTTCCTCGGGGTCGCGGGTGGTGGTACGGGGACGCCGGGAGCGGCCCTGCCGGGCATCGGGCGACGGGGCGGCCGTCATCGTCCGGCCCCCGGCGCGACGGAGTCGTACCCGGTGAAGCCGCTGGGATCGTGCCGGCCGAAGCTGCCGTGCTCGAAGATGCCGTAGCCGGTCCGGCCGTCGAGGGTGAAACGGGCGGCGTGGTCGGTGACGCCGTAGGCCGCGTGCGGGTGTGCCGCCGGGTCGGAGAGGTCGTAACTGCGGCGGTCGGTCCAGCCCCGGCCCCGCCAGGTGCCGTGCTGCCAGTCGTCGGCGGGGAGATAGCCGGCGCCGAGGGCGAGGGGCGAGGAGGTGAGGGTCTGGACGGTGAGTTCCCGGGGGGTGCGGCCGGGGCCGGTGAGGTGGATGACGGCGCTTTCGGGGTGGCGGGTGCCGGGGCGGTAGCCGATGTCGGTGTGCGGCCAGCCGAGTTGGACCTCGCGGCCGTCGGCGTGGACCACGAGGGCCTCGTTCAGGGTGCGATGGCCGTCGGCGTCCTCCTGGACGATGACCATCACGAAGCGGTCGTCGAAGCGGACCGGGCACCAGAGCCAGTGGAAGCCCTCGGGCCGCAGCTCCTCCGCGGCCCGGCCGCCGTCCTCACCGGGGATCGGGCGGACGCCCCAACTGCGGTCGCGGGTACCGGTCCACTCCCCCGCTGTGACGGCGAGCCGCCGGCCGGCGACGCGGATGCTGCCGGTGCAGGTGCCCGCCTGGACGAACCGCCGGCCCTCCAGCATCAGCCGGTCACCGCGGTACTGGGTGTGGTGCGGCTCCCACGTCGCGGGGAACGCCGCGTTCCAGGTCACGTCGTAGGACAGCCCGTCCGGGTCGTCCGGGTCCGGGTCGCAGGTCAGCCGCAGACGGGCGAGCGGTTCCTCGACCGTGATGGTGAGCGGGCCGACGGTGAGCGCGAGGCGGTCGTCGGTGAGCGCGTCGGAGGCCCGTACGGCATACAGCCGGTCGCCGAGGCGGAGGGTGGCATAGGCGTCGATGACACCGGTGTTGGGGTAGACACCGAGGCCGGCGATCAGCAGGGCGCGGCCGGAATGGTCCAGGACGTGGAAGATGCACCGGTCGTAGGCGTTGCGGTCGCCGGTGGCGACATGCCGCAGGGAGAGCGGGACCTGGTGGATCGGGTACTCGTCGAGCGCGATCGGGCGGTCGGGCACGGTCTCCTCCTGGGCGCGCGGTCGGCAGGGCGACACCACGGGAACGGCGCCCGTGGGCGGAAGTTGACGGTACGTCAGCTCCGCGCGGACAGCCAGACCGGGAAGGGAAAGGAGGCGGTTCCGTGCCCTGATGGACGGCCGGGGCGGCGGCGAGCGGGTGGGCAGCCGCCCGCCCCGGCCGGACAGAAGGCAGCACGGGGCGGGCCGGGACTCCCGCCCGCCCCGGCCGGCTCAGCGCTTTTCGGGCCCCGCGAGATGGCGGGCGATGACCATCCGCTGGATCTGGTTGGTGCCCTCGACGATCTGGAGGACCTTGGCCTCGCGCATATAACGCTCGGCCGGGAAGTCGAGGGTGTAGCCGTAGCCGCCGAGGAGCTGGACGGCGTCGGTGGTCACCCGCATCGCGGTGTCGGTGCAGAACAGCTTGGCCATCGCCGCTTCCTTGGAGAACGGCAGGCCGGCGTCGCGCAGCCGGGCGGCGGTGAGGTAGAGGGCGCGGCCCGCCTCGATCTGGGTGGCCATGTCGGCGAGCATGAAGCGCAGGCCCTGGAAGTCGGCGATCGGGCGGCCGAATTGCTGTCGTTCAGCGGTGTAGCCGAGCGCCTCGTCGAGCGCCGCCTGGGCGACGCCGATGGCGCAGGCCGCGATGCCCAGGCGCCCGGAGTCCAGGGCGGACAGAGCGATGGCGAAGCCCTGTCCCTCCTCCCCGATGCGGCGGGAGTCGGGAACGTGCACGGCGTCGAAGTGCAGCTGGGCGGTCGGGGAGCCCTTCATGCCCATCTTGCGTTCGGGCACCGCGGCGCTCAGCCCCTCGGCGTCGCCCGGCACCAGGAAGGCGGTGATGCCGTGGGCGCCGCTGCCGCCGGTGCGGGCCAGCACGGTATAGAAATCGGCCACCCCGCCGTGGGTGGTCCAGGCCTTGGTGCCCTCCAGCGTCCAGGCTCCCCCACGCTCGGCTTCGCTCGCGCGGGAGGTGCCCCCATCCTCGCGGGTGGCCCGGGTGGTCAGGGAGGCGGCGTCGGAGCCCGAGGAGGGCTCGGAGAGGCAGTACGCACCGAGGAGTCCGCCGCCGAGCATGTTGGGAAGGTGTTCGGCGCGCTGCTCCTTGCTGCCGAATCCGGCCAGTGCATGACAGGCGAGGGTGTGCACGCTGACGCCGAGGCCGACGGTGAGCCGGGCGGCGGCGAGTTCCTCCAGCACCTGGAGGTACACCTCGTACGGCTGGCCGCCCCCGCCGAATTCCTCGTCGTAGGGCAGCGACAGCAGTCCGGCTTCCGAGAGCAGGGTGAAGGTCGCGCGCGGGAAGTGGCCGGCGTCCTCCTCCTCGGCGGCCGTTGGCCGGATCTCGCGGTCGGCGAGCTCGCGTACGAGCGTCATCAGGTCACGGGCTTCGTCGGTGGGCAGCCTGCGGTCCACCGGCTGGGGGCCGTACTCGGTCATGGCGGCGCTCTCCTCCCTGTCGGGCGCTGCGGCGACACGCGCGGGGTGGGCGGCGGCGCCGGTTTCCGTGGTGCCAGGCCGATGATCGCGTTCCGGGTCTCGGAAGGCGATGACCTGCGACTGTGGCGCTAGGAGTATGCCCGATCGGCGGCTCCGCGTCACGGGTTGATCATCACGAACTGGGGGGATCCGGCCCTGCCGAGGACCGCCGGGGAAATTGGTCCGAACCATTGACTCACTGGTCTAGTCCTTCTACCTTCTCCTCCAACGTTCCACGCGTTCATGCCAATTCGGACGCAGGTCAGGCTCCCCCCAGGGGGTGCCCGCCGAGCCCCGTCATCCGCCCGGCGGGCGGGCCGTGCGGGAGGGCGCGGGCACCCCCACCCCCTCCGAGGAGACGACATGCTCAGACCGCACCGCATGCGATCACCGCGCAGGCTGATCGCCGCCGTCACGGCGCTGTGTACGGCGGCACTGGCCGGCACCCTGCTCGCCGGACCGGCCTCCGCCAGCCCCGCGAACGCCCCCACCACACCGCGCGAAGCGGCCCCGGCGGCGCCCGCCGCGGGCGGCGGCAAGGTCGTCGGATACTTCACCAACTGGGGTGTCTACGACCGCAATTACCACGTGAAGAACATCGAGACATCCGGCTCGGCGGCCAAGCTGACGCACATCAACTACGCCTTCGGCAACGTCCAGGGAGGCAAGTGCGCCCTCGGTGACTCCTACGCCGACTACGACAAGGCCTACACCGCCGGTCAGAGCGTCGACGGCAAGGCCGACACCTGGGACAACGGCGCACTGCGCGGGAACTTCAACCAGCTCAGAAAGCTCAAGAAGCTGCACCCGAACCTCAAGGTGATCTGGTCGTTCGGCGGCTGGACCTGGTCGGGCGGCTTCGGCGAGGCCGCGAAGAACCCGGCCGCCTTCGCGCAGTCCTGCTACGACCTGGTCGAGGACAAGCGCTGGGCGGATGTCTTCGACGGTATCGACATCGACTGGGAGTACCCCAACGCCTGCGGTCTGACCTGCGACACCAGCGGCCGGGACGCCTTCACCAAGGTGCTCAAGGCGCTGCGGTCGAAGTTCGGCGGGAGCGGTCTGGTGACCGCGGCGATCACCGCGGACGCCTCGGCCGGCGGCAAGATCGACGCCGCCGACTACGCGGGCGCGGCCCAGTACGTCGACTGGTACAACCCGATGACCTACGACTACTTCGGCGCCTGGGACGCCAAGGGCCCGACGGCGCCGCACTCCCCGCTGACGTCGTACAACGGCATCCCGAAGGCCGGTTTCAACAGCACCGACACCCTCGCCAAGCTCAAGGGCCTGGGCGTGCCGGCGAACAAGCTGCTGCTCGGCATCGGCTTCTACGGACGCGGCTGGTCGGGCGTCACCCAGAACGCACCGGGCGGTACGGCGACCGGCGCGGCACCGGGCAAGTACGAGGCAGGAATCGACGACTACAAGGTGCTCAAGAGCCGCTGCCCGGCCACCGGCAAGGTGGCCGGCACCGCCTACGCGAAGTGCGGCGACCAGTGGTGGAGCTATGACACCCCGGAGACCATCGGCACGAAGATGGCCTTCAAGGACGCCCAGGGCCTGGGCGGCACGTTCTTCTGGGAGCTGAGCGGCGACACCCCCAACGGTGAGCTGATCAAGGCGATCACGTAGCGGCGGCCGGTCCGGAGCCGGGCGGGCGGGGGCAGCGGCCGTCCGCCCGTTCGCCGTCCCGGCCGTCCGCCCGTTCGCCGTCCCGGTCGCCTGTGGGTCCCGCCCGGTTCCGTCGCGCGCGACTTACCGGGACGGCGCCCGACCGCTCGCCGCGCGCCCTATGATCCCGCCCGGCACGCCGCGCGGGGTTTACGGCTCCGCCCCGTACGAGCACCATCGGCCGTACGGGGGCAGGAGCCGCACTGAAGAGGTGACACGTGGTCAACCCTTGGCTGGCGATGGAGACCGGAGCCGATCCGGTGGAGCGCACCCGCACGGTGCGCAGGGCCCATGCCGCCTTCCTGGCCGACGGGACCGTCGGGCCGCCGGTCCGGCGGGTGGTCGCCGACTCCTGGCGCCGCTCCGCCGAGGCGCACGCGGCGGCGGACGGCGCCGCGCCCATCGAACTGGACGAGGCCGCGCTGAGCGCCTACCGGGACGGCCATCCGCTGGCCCGCGCCATGCCGGTCTTCCGTGAGCTGCTGGGCAGCTTCGCGCAGGACGGCGCGCATCTGCTGGCCGTCTGCGATCCGCAGGGCAGACTGCTGTGGGTGGAGGGGCACCCGGGGGTGCGGCGCAGTGCCGAGCGGATGAACTTCGTCATCGGCGCCCGCTGGGACGAGCGGCACGCCGGCACCAACGCCCCGGGCACCGCCCTCGCCGCCGAGCACGCCGTACAGATCTTCGCCGCCGAGCACTACAACCGGCAGGTGCAGCGCTGGAGCTGTGCCGCCGCCCCGCTGCACGATCCGCGGACCGGCCGGCTGCTGGGCGCGGTGGACATCACCGGCGGGGACCATGTGGCAAGTCCGCACAGCCTGGCGCTGGTGCAGGCCACCGCGCGCGCCGCCGAGGCCCATCTCGCCGCGGACATACCGGAGTTGGGCGTCTGCCTGTCGGCGCTCGGCCGGGACGAGGCGCTGCTGGTCATGGACGGGGAGCGGCTGCGGCTCGGCCGGCGGCACAGCGAGATCATGGTGCTGCTGGCCCGGCACCCCGAGGGGCTGACGGGTGATCAGCTCTCGGTGCTGCTGTACGGCGAGCGGGAGATGCGCCCGGTGACCCTGCGGGCCGAACTGTCCCGGCTGCGGCAGTTGGTCGGCACCCTGCTGCATTCCCGTCCGTACCGGCTGAGCAGGCCCGTCGAGACCGATCTCGGCGCGGTCGAGGAGGCCTTGACGGCCGGCGAGGTGCGCTCCGCGCTGCAGGCCTACCGCGGTCCGCTGCTGCCGCTGTCCGAAGCACCCGGTGTCCAGCGGCTGCGCGGTGCGCTGGCCGACCGGATGCGCTCCGCGCTGCTCGGCGCCCGGGACCCCGCCCTGCTGCGCGAGTGGTCGCGCACCTCCTGGGGCGAGGACGACCTGGAGATCTGGGAAGCGCTGGTGGACGCCCTGCCGGAGCGCTCCCCCGCCCGCAGCGCACCGCTGGCCACCGCGCACCGGCTGCGCGCGGCATACGGCCTGACCAGCGGTCCCCGCCAGGCGATGGACGCGCCGGCCGCCGTGCGCGTCGCAACGTTCCGGCAACCTCCCCGGCTCTAGCCTGCGCACAACGCCCGTCACACGGGAGTGGCGGGCTCCGCGCCGAGAGCGATTGGGAGGCCGCACCATGGCCCGTTACGCCAGCCCGGGTTCCGCCGACGCCGTGATGAGCTATCTGCCCCGCTACGACCACTGGATCGGCGGCGAGTACGTGGCGCCCGCGCTGGGCCGCTACTTCGAGAACCCGACCCCGGTCAACGGGACAACGTTCACCGAGGTCGCCCGCGGCACCGCCGAAGACGTCGAACGCGCCCTGGACGCGGCGCACGCGGCCGCCCCCGGCTGGGGCCGCACGGCCGCCGCGGAACGCGCCGCCGTCCTCAACAAGATCGCCGACCGGATGGAACAGAATCTGGAGTCCCTGGCGGTCGCGGAGAGCTGGGAGAACGGCAAGCCCGTACGCGAGTGCCTGGCCGCCGACATCCCGCTCGCCATCGACCACTTCCGCTACTTCGCGGGCGCCATCCGCGCCCAGGAGGGCTCGCTGTCGGAGATCGACGAGGACACCGTCGCGTACCACTTCCACGAGCCGCTCGGCGTGGTCGCCCAGATCATCCCCTGGAACTTTCCCGTCCTGATGGCGACGTGGAAGCTCGCCCCGGCCCTGGCCGCCGGCAACGCGGTGGTCCTGAAGCCGGCCGAGCAGACCCCCGTCTCGGTGCACTTCTGGATGAGCCTGATCGCGGACCTGCTGCCGCCCGGTGTCGTCAACATCGTCAACGGCTTCGGCGCCGAGGCCGGCAAACCGCTGGCCTCCAGCCCTCGGGTCGCCAAGGTCGCCTTCACCGGTGAGACCACCACGGGTCGCCTGATCATGCAGTACGCCTCCGAGCACCTGCGCCCGGTGACGCTGGAACTGGGCGGCAAGAGCCCCAACATCTTCTTCGACGACGTCTCCTCCGCCGCGGACGACTTCCACGACAAGGCGCTGGAAGGCTTCACCATGTTCGCCCTCAACCAGGGCGAGGTGTGCACCTGTCCCTCCCGCGCGCTCATCCAGCGCGGGCACTACCAGGACTTCCTGGAAGCCGGCGTGGCCCGCACGGAGAAGATCGTCCAGGGCCACCCTCTGGACACCGACACCATGATCGGCGCCCAGGCCTCCAACGACCAGCTGGAGAAGATCCTCTCCTACCTGGACATCGGCCAGAAGGAGGGCGCCCGCATCCTCACCGGCGGCTCCCGCGCCGAACTGGGCGGCGAGTTGGAGGGCGGCTACTACGTCCGCCCGACGATCTTCGAGGGCAACAACGACATGCGGGTCTTCCAGGAAGAGATCTTCGGCCCCGTAGTGGCGGTCGCCCCCTTCAGCGACTTCGACGACGCCATCGGCATCGCCAACGACACCCTCTACGGCCTCGGCGCCGGCGTCTGGACCCGCGACGGCTCCACCGCCTACCGCGCCGGCCGCGCCATCCAGGCCGGCCGCGTATGGACCAACTGCTACCACGCCTACCCGGCCCACGCGGCCTTCGGCGGCTACAAGCAGTCCGGAATCGGCAGGGAGACGCACAAGATGATGCTGGATCACTATCAGCAGACGAAGAACATTCTTTGTTCCTACAGCCCGAAGAAACTTGGGTTCTTCTAGAGCCAGAAGTGGGTTGCCTGGAGACATGGTTGCGCTCCAGGCAGCCGGACAACGGCAGTTTCCCTACGCAACTAAGGGTTGTCCCGCAACTGATCTTTGGCACCACGAGAGTTGCTGACCGGGATCGCATCCCAGATCCCCCTTTTTTGGGAGGCATCGGCCTCGGTTGGCCCCTGCGACCGCACGACACAGCAGCGGACAGCAGGGGCCCTCCTCCCGACAATGTGCGGATCTACCCACCCGGGGAGCAGGACCGCTGTTATCGTGCGCCGATGTCAACGATCAAACAGTTCCAAGTGACCTTCGACTGCGCGGAACCTGCGCGCCTCGCCGCTTTCTGGTGCGAGGTGCTGGGGTACGTCGTACCGACTGTCCCGGAGGGCTTTGCCACGTGGGAGGAGTACCACCGCTCGCTGCCGCCGGAGGATGAGATCTACTTCGCGTGCACTGATCCCTCCAGGGTGGGTCCACGCCTGCTTTTCCAGCGAGTTCCCGAAAGCAAGGTCGTCAAGAACCGGGTGCATCTCTGTGTGCGGGCCGGCGCCGGGCTCGTGGGTGACGAGCGCCTGGCCACACTCGAGGCCGAATGCGCACGGCTGATGGCTCTCGGCGCGAAACACGTGCTGACGCAGCGCGCCGATGGTGTCAACGAGTCGTGCATCACGATGCAGGACATCGAGGGCAACGAGTTCTGCCTCGACTGAATCTGCTCCAAGACTGCAAGGTGGGGAGCCGTCTCCCATGGACCTCTCAGGTCCCGCAGGCGGCAGGAGCTATCCCGTGAGAGCAAGGTTGTGCAGGCGGGCGATGCCGAGCATGGCGTGGTGGACGCCGTAGCCGCGCAGACGGCAGTCGCGGAGCATCTTCCACGTCTTCATGCGGGCGAAGCAGTGCTCGATGCGGGCGCGGACTTGCTTGTGCGATTTGTTGTGGGCCTGCTTCCAGTCGGCCGGCTCCTCGCCAGGGCGGCGGCGGTGCGGCATCACCAGGCCGGTGCCCAGGTAGCCGCCGTCGGCGATCGTGGTGGTGTTGCCGACGGCGGCCTTGGCGCCGGACTCGGCCCAGGCCCGGCTGTCGTGCCGGTTGCCCGGCAGCGGTCGGCCAACCGCGACGACCAGGCGGCTGTCGGCGTCGATGACGACCCGCTGGGCCATGCACTACGCCTTCTCCGTGTCGGCCGACGTCTCACGCAACGCTGACTTTGGAACTCAAGTCGAACAAGACCAGCGAAGAGCCCCAGCCGCAGGCGACGGGGAGCGGCCGCGAGCAGGGGCCCAGGCGGTGGCCGACGACTGGGTGAGGCGCGGCGCCGGTCCGCGAAGGACGCCCAAGCCCGCCATGTCCCGGCTACCGCGGCAAACTCTCGCCGCCGTGACCGAGGCGCGCGACCGATTCGCCGCCGACTTACACCACACCTGGGACCGGCCCGACGTCCGGAAGCCGAGAGACCATCGCGTCACCATCGGAATGCAGAATCGACGCCGTCCGCACCCACTCCTGCACCATGCCGGGCTCGATGCCCTCTGCAAGGTAGGTATCCACCCGGGCAGGCCAGGGCCGGCTACGGTCGTACGGCACCCGGCCACCCCACGGCTGCGCGATCCGGTCCACCGAGGTCTCCATCATCTGCCTCCCGCCGATCGCCTACAGATACCCCCGGCCCCCGTCGGCTTATGCCACCGCCCATACGGCCACCCATGCGCAGGATGCCTGCCCCAGCGTCGGTGCGCGCAGCCAGTCTGTGCCCGGTGGACATCGCCGATCTTGCAGATAACGCCCGATCGGGCGAGGAGACCGGTGAAGGCGCAGCGGCAAGAAAGTCCGCTCGGCCGGCAGTCAGCGGCCGTGACACTTGACGTCGCTGGGCTCCAGGCGGTGGCCGGAGCACCAGGGCGATAGTTCGCGCGTCCAGGCTTCCAGGCGCCCGATTCACCGACTCCACAGCTCCGGGGCGATCGCGACCTGCGGTTACCGTGTGGCGCGCCAGAGAAGGGACGCAGGCGGCCCGCGGCGTCGCAGGCCAGATGAATCTTGCTAGTCAGGCCCCTCGGGAGCGTCCGAGTCCAGGGGTTTGGAGCCCCTGTTTCGTGCCCCGGCGGCAGGCTGGTGGGCGCGGACAACAGTGGAGTCGACCGACATGAGCCAGTCGATGTCGCCGGCCTGATCCGCCTTTGCCTGGGCGGCCTGGAGCATCCGCTCAAAGGTGCCGTCCAGCGCCCAGCGCCGGAAGCGGGTGTGCTGCGTGGCCCACGGGCCGTGCCGCTCGGGGACAACCCGCCAAGCGGTCCCGGTACGGAACTTCCACACGATCCCGTTGAGTACGGTGCGGACATCCAGCCGCTTGCGACCCCGCAACGACGCAGGCAGCAGCGGCCGGACGAACTCCCACTCAGCATCCGACAGTTCATGACGACGTATCACCCGGCCCTGATCCACCCTCCGAGATCATTTGAAGAAGACACCCCTAGGACAATTTCCTGGCCCAGTCGACGAGTTGGCGGTCGTCCAAGCCGGTGCTCAGCCAGTCGTGGTCAAGGTCGACTCCTGGAAGGGACGGTACGACCGCGACGTAAAGTCTGGCGGCGCGGGCCGCGGAGATGCCGGTGGCCGAGTCCTCGAAGGCGACAGAGCGCTGTGGCACCGCGCCGAGTGCCTCGCATGCCATGAGGTAGAGGTCCGGTGCGGGCTTGGGGGACTCCACCTCGTCGGCGGCGAACGAGTGGGTGAAGTGAGCGGCGAGGCCCGCCGATTCCAGTGCCACATCGAGGAGTTCGCGGGGACTGTTGCTGGCGACAGCTATGGGCACGGCCGCCCGGCAGGCGCGTACCAGCTCCGCTGCTCCGGGGAGGGCGGCGGCGCCCCCGGCCAGCTCCTTGCGGACTCTTTCGAGGAGCTCGGCGGCAAGTTCGGCACCGGCTCCGGGCCGCCCGAAATAGTCCGCCATGGCCTCTGCCGCAGCCTCCACGGTACGGCCGATGACCAGCGCCTTCTGTTCGGGACCGAAGGGGTGGCCGTGCGCGGCGAATAGGGCCTTTTCCGCGACGGTCCAACAGACCTCGGTGTTGACCAGCAGGCCGTCGCAGTCGAAGACCACGGCCTCCGCGCTGGTGGGGAGCGAACGCATACGGGTTTCCTTTCCCTTCGGGTGAGCTGGTTGCCTGATCACGGCCTGCGATTCGCCCCGGCCGGTGTCTCACTCCCCGAGCGCGAGCCGGACCCCGAAGGCGGCGATGACCGTACCGGTGAGACGGTCGAGAACGCGGCGCGCGGCGGGCCGTTGCAGACGGTCCCGGAGCACGTGCCCGAGGGTGGTCAGTACGCCGGCCCATAGGACGGCCAGCAGGATGTGGATGCCCGTCAGGAGCACGCCCGCAGCGAGGTGCGAGGTGTCGGCAGGGAGGAACTGCGGGAGCACCGCGACATAGAAGGCGCCCATCTTCGGGTTGAGAAGGTTGGTCGTGATCCCCTGCCGCCAGCCGCCGAGCAGGGAGTCGCCGGAGCCTGATCCCGACGTGGCCTCGGCCCCGCTCCCGTGCGTCTCCGGGACCTCGTCCACCGAGCGGCGCCAGGTGGCCCACAGCATCCTGCCGCCCATCCACACCAGGTACGCGGCCCCGGCCCAGCGGAGGATCTCGTACGCGAGGTGGGACGCGGTGAGCAGCGCGGCCACGCCGAGGGAGGTGAGCGTGCCCCAGATCAGGGTGCCGCTCTGGATGCCGAGAACCACGCCCCAGGCACGCCGACGGTGACCGAGCGCGGCAGTGCGCAGGACGAGGGCGGTGTCCAGCCCGGGAGTGAGGGTCAAGAGGCCCACCATCAAAGAGAAAGTCCACAAGGCGTCGATGGCGATCATGAGCGCTCAAGATACGCCCGGAGGCATGAAACAGCTAGTTTTCTGCCCGGTATCGGGCAGGGGTTGCGTCGTTTGACTGCCTGGTGTGCGGAAGGCGGCTCCTCGGGGACGGCCTCGTCGCGCGGAGGGGGGCGCGCCCGCTAGGTGTGACCGCTCCGGCAGGCCCCAGCACCAGACTCATCGCACGTCCGTAGTGCAGGAGGACGAGGTCGTCCGTCTGCGACGCGAGCACCGGACCGGACCGCTGCGGCTGGCCGTCCGTGCCGGTGTCGCCGCTTCCACCGCCCACCGCATCCTCCAGCGCCATGGCCTGCCGCCGCCGGCCGCCACCGACCGGGCCACCGGTGAGCCCGTCCGCCGCTACGAACGTGCTCGGCCGGGCGAATTGGTCCACATCGACGTCAAGAAGCTCGGCCGTATTCCCGACGGCGGCGGCCACAAAGTCCTCGGCCGGGCCGCCAGCAGGCAATCAGACGCACCGCGTACAGGCACCGGTCGGTACCGTTCCTCCGCCGCCTTGTCGGGCCGGCTGACCGGCACGGGGCAGCGGCCCGGCCGTCTCTCACCTGAACGGCGACGAGTCCAGTTGGCTCAGCAGGTCGCCCGGCCCCTCGTAGACCTCTTGCGCACCAGCATTCAGCAACTCATGGCGGCAGTAGCCACCGCTGAGCACCCCCACGCACGGCACACCGGCCCGGGCTCCGGCCTTCATGTCCCAGACCGTGTCTCCGACGAACACCGCCCGGCCGGGGTCTGTGCCGGACTCCTCCAGCGCCTGTTTCACGAGGTCCGGGGCAGGTTTGCTGGACTCCACGTCGTCCGCGCCAGTGACTGCCGTGAGCGCGTCCTCGGCATCCAGCGCGGTACGCATGGCGCTCAGTTCCGCGCCGCCCGCCGAGCTGGCGAGCACCACCTCCCAACCGCGCCGGGCGCAGGCCCGCAACAGGTCGGCAGCGCCATCCAGCGGCACCAGCCTGGTCCAGTACTCGGCGAAGAGCGTCTTGTGCGCCGCGCTGAGCGCAGCATCGCGGTCGCGATCCCGGCTGGGCCCCAGGAGGTGGCCGATGAGGTGGTCGGCTCCCATCCCGACAGTCCGGTGGATGGCGGCCATCGGTACGTGGTGGCCGGCCTGGCGGAACGCCTCCCACCAGGTGACGGTATGCAGGTAGGTGCTGTCGACGAGCGTACCGTCCATGTCGAACAGCGCAGCTCTCCGGTCCGCAGGCATGAGTTCCGCCTCCTTCGGGGCGCCGGCGCGGGCCACCGGTCAGCCGGGGCCGGGAGTTCGCGGGCCACGTCCTCGGGCCGCTTGTCGTCACGCAGGCCGAGGAACCGCGGATGGCGCAGCATGCCGTCACGGGTCCACTCCGTGAAGCCGATCTGCGCGACGAGTTCGGGACGCACCCAGTGGGCGCCCCGCTCATGAACCGGCCCGGCGAACGGGGAGCGGGTTCGGCGGCGGGCGTCGGGGGTGCCGATGCGTCCCACCCACTCGTCGTTCACCGAAGTGCCGTACACCAAGAACACGATCCGCAGCCCGCACGTCGCTTCTGGTCACGGGTCCTTCCACCACCCTTCTCCGGAAGTCACACCTCCACTGTTGCGCGGGGCAGAGGGAGGCGCATGCTCGCCCGCCGCGCCCTTCCCGCCTGCCCAATTCAGCGGCCACACCGGTAGCAAGGCCCCTCGCCGGTGGATCGGCCAGTTGATCCTCTGCATGCCGTCAGGGGCCGCCGGAGGCAGGGGGAGGCTGCTGCCCCAGAATGCGGTCGGCGGCAGCCAGAGCGTCGTTGATCTCTGTGGTGCCCGTCGCCACGCACAAGCTGTACGACACGTCGTCGAGCTGCGTGGCGGTCTTGCGGGTTTCCTTCTCCGCGTGGGCCAACCGCGCAGCCGCATACCGGCTGAGAAGTATCCGCACGTCCTTGGGGTCGGGCATCAACATGGTCCACGCTCCTCATCAGCTCTCCTCGGGGGTTTCCCCGGCGGCGGCAGGCAGCCACCGTCGGGGCCTCCTTTCCCGGCTTCACGGAGGTCCGGTGTCAGCCTTTCAACGCGTCGCCGCTCGGCCCCCCTTGCCGATCAAGCCGGTGTCTTCGTAGCCGTCATGGCGTTCGAGACCCGGCAGCACACCCCGGAACCAGCGTGTGACTTGGCGACCACTACCGACGGTGTTCCCAGCTGACGCTGCACCCTCGCGGCGGCGTCCGTCAACGCAGCCTCGTCGGTGATATCGGCGCACCAGTGATGTGCCCGCCCGGGGAACGATGCCGCGACCCGCTCCGGTTCGGCTCCCTCCAGCCCGATCAGCGCCACAGTGGCCCCCGGCGCACCAGGGCCCGAGCCATGCAGGCCCCCAGCCCCCGGGCGGCCCCGGTCACCACCGCGAGGCGGCCCGCCAGCCGCTGACCGCTCGGGGGGCTCATGTCTGCATACGACACGGGTTCCCGGCCGGAGGCCGCATTAACACCGCTGTGCAGGCAATTGCCCCGCCTGCCCAGGGGCGGGACGGAGCACCGACACCTCCGGCCCAGCAGCCGGTCGAAGCCGCGCTGATCCAGCCGCACCTCGCCCCGGTTCGTCGCTGGAGGGACGGGTACTCGCAGGACATGGCCCCAGGGTGCCGCACGGTGCGTCGCAGCTCGGGTGGTCGGGTCTTCGGATAGCCAGCAGGCTGGTAAGGACGCGCGGGCCATCCAGATCGTCGATTTCGGCTCTCGGGGCGGAGGTGCCGTATGAGCACGTGGCCGGCCCCCCTCCCTGCCCTGCGGCCGCTGGTGGCGCTTCCCGGCGTCTATCTGCCGCAGCACGACACGCGGCTCCTGTTGCGCGCCTTGTACCGCGAACGTGTGGGGGCCGGCACCGAGCTCCTGGACCTGGGGTCGGGCAGTGGGGCCCTCGCGCTGGGAGCGGCGCGACGCGGCGCTCTGGTCACCGCCGTCGACATCTCCTGGCGGGCAGTGCTGTCCACAAGGATCAACGCCTGGATCTCCCGGCAGCCCGTCACTGTGCGTCGCAGTGATCTGACGGCAGCTGTCGGTGACCGCTCCTTCGACATACTCGTCAGCAACCCGCCCTACGTCCCCGCCCCTGGCAATCGGGCCCCCCGGGGGCCGGCACGGGCTTGGGACGCGGGAAACGATGGCCGGCTGCTCGTCGACCGCATCTGCGAGGCCGCGCCGCGTGCTCTCCGCCCACGCGGCGTGCTGCTCATGGTCCATTCCGGACTGTGTGGCATCGAGGACACGCTGGAGCGGTTGACATCCGCGGGGCTGCGAGCGGCGGTCAGTGACCGCGCGGTCATACCGTTCGGCCCGGTCCTGCGCTCACGTTTGGCCTGGCTACGGCGCCAAGGCCTGGTGGGCGAGGTCCAGCAGACAGAGGAATTGGTGATCATCCGTGCCGAGAACTCCTGAGCGGCCACGCCGCATCACCCTCGTCCGGAACGGCCCGCTCCTGGTGGAGGGCCCGGTGGAAGTGGTGGGTGAGGACGGTTCGGTAGCCGTCTCCCGACGCTTCACCGTCGCGATCTGTATGTGCCGACGCAGCCGCAGCTACCCCTGGTGCGACACCAGCCATCGCCAGCGCTCGAAGCTCACCTCCGACCCCGCCGAAAGCACCGGATGCCCTGCTGCGGACCGGGCCACCGAAGGAGACCAGCGATGAAGGCCGACCTCGGAGCCGCCCGGTCCCGGCCGCGGCTCCCGCGACCGCGCGGCTACCTGTCCGACGCAGTGATCTCGTGGCTCCGCACCGGGGAGGGCACCTTGCCGCCCCGGGAGGACATCCAGCGCGCAGACCCGTACGGGGCGGATCTCCAGCTCGCCCTCTACGTGCTGTACGAACTGCACTATCAGGGCTTCGACCACGTGGACGACGACCACGAATGGGCCCCCGGACTGCTGGTGGTGCGGCGCCACCTGGAGGAGGCATTCCTCCGGGCCCTGCGTGCCGATGTCCCGGTGACCGGCGCGCGGGAGGCGATGGCCGGGCTACTGACCGAGCCCGCCGACGACGGCAACAGCATCAGTCACTACCTGAAGCGCGCCGGCCGGCTGTGGCAGCTGCGCGAGTACGCGGCCCTCCGCTCGCTGTACCACCTCAAGGAAGCGGACCCGCACGCCTGGGTCCTGCCCCGTCTGCGGGGCCGTGCCAAGGCCGGGATGGCCGCGATCGAATTCGACGAGTTCGGTGCAGGACGCGCCGAGGACATCCACGCCCAGCTCTTCGCCGACCTCATGGCAGACCTCGCCTTGGAAACCGCGTATGGGCACTACGTCGACCTGGCGCCCGCCGAAGCCCTCACCCTCGTCAATCTCATGTCCCTGCTGGGGCTGCACCGGTCCCTGCGCGGGGCACTCATCGGCCACTTCGCCACGGTCGAGGTGACCTCGTCGCCAGGATCACGACGGCTGGCGGAGGCCATGCGCCGCACGGGGGCCGGCCCTGCTGCGGAGAGGTTCTACGACGAGCACGTCGAAGCCGACGCCGTCCATGAACAGGTTGTCCGCACAGAAGTGGTCGAGGGCCTGCTGACGGACGAACCGCATCTGGAGCCCGACGTCGCCTTCGGAATCGGGGCCACCGGGCTCCTCGAAGACCGGCTTGCCGCATATCTGCTTGCCGCCTGGCGGGAGGACCGTAGCGCGCTTCCAGCCCCGTTGCCGCACGTCAGCGCATCCACGCCCGTACGGGGCAAGATCTGAACCGCGTCCTCCTCAGTCGGACACGGGAGGACGACAGGAGGTTCTGACAATGGACCAGAGCGCCAAGAGGCTCACGACCCGAACGGAGACCACGGCCTTCCAGGAGCGCCCGCCGGCCATAGCGGCGGCGCGCGAGTCCTTGGCCTCGACCGGTGCCCACCTCATGCCCGCAGCCGCCGTGAAGGCACACTTCGGCACCGGAGAGGAGGAGTGGGCGCGCTTCGCCACCCACTGGGAAGGCCTGTCCCCGGACCGGTACGCCGCCGAACGTGGCACCTGCCGACTGCGTCGCTACGGACAGTTCGCGCTCACCCCCGCCACCGGTGAGCTGACCCAGTTGCCGGACACCCCGTTCGTGCAACCGGACCGGAGCAACCCCCTCTACGTGGACATCGACCGTCACTTCGATCCGCTGACCGACGCCTTCGCGGCGGACCCGCTCCTGCACTCGATCGTGGCGCTGCTCGGGCACATCGCGGGCGCCCTGGACTCCGCCACCCGCTGGATCGCCAAGGTGCATCCGTTCCGCGTCGTCGCCAGGGCCGGCGGTGAGGGGCAGCCGACTCCGGAGGGCCGGCACCGCGACGGCGTGACGCTGGTCTCTTCGTTGCTGGTCGGCCGCAACAACGCGACCGGGGGCCGGAGTTCGGTCTTCGCTCCGGACGGGCCCGAACTGCTCTCGACCACTCTGGCCGAGCGCGCGAGTCTGCTGCTGTCGGACGATCGCCGCACCTTGCACGACGTGTCACCCATCCGGCCGCTGGATCCCTCTCGGCCCGCGCACCGCGACGTGCTGGTCACCACACTCATACCGGCCGCGCTGTGACGCCACCTCCCGGTCCCCAGGTCCGCACCTTCACGCTCGCCCCATCGGACCGGGGAACGTTCACAGGCGGCTGACGGGTCCGGCCTTCGTGCCGGGCCCGCTGGCCGGCTCACCGCCCGGCCGGAAAGAGCCCTCGCCCGTCTGGCCTTCGACGAGAGCGTGTGAGGCGGCGCTTGGGCAGGCTGGAGACATGCCCAAGCCTCTCCCCCTCATCGTGGTGCACCCGCCGAGCGCCTCCGGCGGCCGATGGGTGCATGTCGATGACGAGGTCCTCGGTATCGCCTACGGCGTCGTAGATCTGCTGGAGTTCCTGCGCCGCGCCGGTCTGGATCCCGAGGAGGTACGGCTGAATGACCCCGCGATCAAATGGCACGGGGGTGGGCCCCACGTCTGGGGCGCCGAAGTCGTCTGACGCGCCGAATCCAGGCCCGTATTGCTCTTCTGCTTGCCGGAGCGCGCCCCGGCGGAGCTGTGTTATCCGGCGGGGTGCGCGGGGTCCTTCAGTGCCCATGCTCTGCCGGAGCAGTCTTCCGGCAGAGGCGGGAAGGTGTGGTCCTTGACGTTGGTGCTGGTGCTCCAGCGGTGGGATTTCCCGCAGTCACACTCGTAGATTCCACTCTCCGGAACCCTCTCACCCGGATGGAACGTCGGCGTCTGTTCACTCATATCTCCTGTCTACGGCCAGTTCCTCAGCCCCGCGACCGCAGACACGAGCCAGCTGAGATGAACGGGCCCGCCGCGCGGCGAGCGCGCAGGAATGCGGAGTATTCGGCGCGCGACGGTCGTTACGTATGCGCCGCTCGCCAGAGGAGAAACACGTGAATGCAGGCGTGTGACGGAAGGAGGGAAAATCGGTTCGCTGCCTGCGGCAGACGCGGCTCGCCGCTGGGCGGCTGTCCTGAAGGCCCATCAGTTGCACAACGGTGACGGAGGCAACGATGACCACCCCACGGCGGCCCCTACCAGGCCTGGTGGGACACCGGCTTCCTCGTCCTGGGCGGCCTGCTGCGGACCGGCGGATACGTGCTTCAGCGCAGCGGCCCGCCCTTCGGCCCCGACGCCCCCGTCACCGGCGCCGGCCGTGCACCCCGGGACGCCTGATGGACCACGAGATGCCCGCGCACGACGCCCACACCTCCGTCAGCAGCCGGCCGGACCCGGTGGTCCCCGCGCCCGGGCTGCTGCTCGCCGCCGGTTCTACGTCGTGCTGGCCCATCGAGCCGGCCACCGCAACGCCGCCCAGAAGTGGCGGCGGTGGCGGACGGCGAGTTTCGTGTCCCGGGTGGCGCTGCTCGCTCTCGCGCTGCTGCCTCCGGTGGCGTCCCATGCGCATTCCGACTTCCGCACCCACATGGTCCAGCACATGCTCATCGGCATGTACGCGCCCCTCGGCCTGGTCCTCGGCGCCCCCGTGACCCTGCTGCGCACGTTGCCGGCCGCCCGGGGCCGGCAGCGGCTTCTGGGTCGACGTCCCCGCCCCCATCGAACAGGTCCGGGGCGCCGCGGAGATCATGTACTACGGCGGCGACATCGCCGAACTCCTCCTGGCCGGTGCCCTGGTCGCCACCTGGCGCCCCGCCCACCGGACCGTCGGCGCCCGGCTGAAGCTGCCGTAGGCAGCGCGCCCGTCGCGCCCCGGAGCGGCAAGCCGCTCCGGCAAGCCGTGCGCCGGCTCACGGGCGTCGGCCGACTGCCGTGACCAGTTCCCTGGCCCTTCCGCCGGGCAGTCGTGGAGCCAGGGGGGCCGTGTCGTCTCCGGCGATCTCTTGAAGCCCCTGTAGGAACTCGGTGACGGCCTCGGTCGCGGTGCGCTGCGGGGTCCAGTCGAGTTCGGTGCGGGCCCGGGTGGTGTCCAGCAGTGGCAGCCTCAGCACCGCGTCGAAGAGCTGCGGTGAGGCCGGGACGAGGTGCAAGTGCCATGCGGCGGCGAGCGCGTTGCGCAGCGGAGGCAACGGGAGGCGCACCGCGCGGGCGTGCAGGATTTCGGCGAGTTCCGCGGCATCGATGACCGGGTCAGCGGCGAGGTTGAACGCCCCGCGGACCGGACGGAGGAGTGCGCGGCGACAGGCATCGGCCACGTCGTCGGTATGCAGCGCCTGGAACCGCAGACCAGGGATGTCAGGGAGCGCGGGTATGAGCGAGGAGCGGGCCAGCCTCTGGGGCAGCAGGGGTCCGGCGAACAGGCGGCGCTGCTCGGAGGCCGATTCACGCTTGAAGAGGAAACCGGGGCGCATCCGCACCACTCGCACGGAGGGGTGCCGCTGCTCGAAGGCGTCGAGCACCCGCTCCAGGTAGGCCTTCTCCCGACAGTAGGCCGCCTCCGGCCAGCCGTGGGTGGGCCAGGACTCGTCGACGAACTGGTTCTTGGGTCCGGGCGAGTACGCGCCCACCGAAGACGCGTGAAGGAGGACCGGGACCCCGGCCGCCGCCACCGCGTCGAAGACCCGCATGCCCCCCAAGACGTTCGTGCGCCAGGTGGTGACCGGCTCGTGCGTGGGCTGGAAGAGCCACGCCAGGTGGACCACGGCGTCCGCACCCCGGAAGTGACTTCCGAGGTCGGCCTCGGGGTCGCCGATATCCACGCACCCCCAGCGGGTCTTGGCGACCGGCAGTTCGCAGGGCCGCCGCGCGAGGCCGAGGACGGAGCCGATCGCGGGATCCTCGCTCAGGGCCCGAACGACACTGGTGCCGACGTTCCCCGTGGCCCCGACGACGACCACCTTCAGGCCGGATGCCTTGGCCTCGCTGCGGTCGTGGTACTCCACCATGACGGACTCCTTCCGCGGACGGCCTCCGCCGGGGAACGCCCCTCGGTGCACCGGCGACCTCGGCGGCTGTTATCAGACCTTTTGCCTCGTTTCTCCCCCTTGAAACGACAGGCCGTTGCCGGCTCGCGTCACCGTCGGCCGCGCCTCGGCCCAGGCGTACGTCGTGCGCGGCACGGCATGTCTCGCGCAGCCGAGCGCCCCCGCCCGAAGCGCAGCCGGATGGCGCAGCCGCCCGTATCCGCGCGGACATCGCGCTCGACACGGCCCGCGCGTCGTTCTCCGCCGGTATGCGCGATGCCCTCGCAAGGTGCTGGACGGGGCCCGGCGCCTTGGACTGCCCAGTTCGCCCAAGAAGCTGGCGTCCGTCGTAGACGACGCCGACCTGCCCCAATGTGCCGCGGCCCTGGTCCGCGTCGCTCTCGACAAGCGGAAAGCCGCCCAGGTGCGCTCGGCGGCAACAGCCTGAGGAAGGCTCTCCCGGTCGTCCCGGTCGTCCCGGTCGGCAATGCTTTTCCGGCCGCGCCCGCCGAGTGACGCTGCCGGGTGGCGACCCGCCGCAGGACGAGCCCGGCGCCTGTTGCGTGCCTTGTGGCGCGAGCGTGTGGCCCGGCACTCAGATCCGCGACCCGGGCTCGGCCAGTGGAGTCCTCGCGGTGGGAGACGCTGCACGGTCGCGATCTGCGTGTGTCGAGGCAGCCGCGGCTTCCCCTGGTGCGCACCGGCCACCGCAACCGTGCCGGCGCACGACTGCCTAGCGGACATCGCCCTCTTGCCAGCCCCGCACTCCACCGGCCCGCATTTCGAAGATCACAACTCCGTTGCCCGGTCAACCACGTGCGCCGGTTCTAAGCTGAGAGAGGACCCTTGTAAAGGAGGTCTGCCGATGTCAACAGGCACCCTTCTGGCGATCATCATCCCCGTCGTGGTGGTGGTTGCTCTGCTAGCCGTCGGAACCACGCTTCTCGTGAGTCGGCGCCGCCGTCTACGTGAACGCTTCGGGCCCGAATACGAACGCACAGTTGAGGCCGCAGACAGCCGGCGGGCCGGCGAGCAAGAGCTCAGAGCACGCGAAAAGCGCCATGATTCGCTGGACATCAAGCCCCTGCCCAGCAGCAGCCGAGAGCGATACAGCCGCGACTGGGCCGGTGTGCAGGAAGAGTTCGTCGACCGCCCCGAAGAGGCTGTGCATGACGCGGACCAGCTGGTGACGTCCCTGATGCATGAGCGGGGCTATCCAACCGAAGACTTCGAGCAGCAGCTCAGGGACCTCTCCGTCGAGCACAACCGCACGCTGGAGCACTACAGAGCCGCCCATGAGGTCGAAACGCTCGGTATCCAGCACAAGGCCACCACCGAGCAACTGCGGGGCGCCATGGTGCACTACCGCGCCCTCTTCGACGAACTGCTCTCCGACGGCGGTCAGGCGCGACACGCCCCTGCCTGAGCGCACCCGCCATTCACCGCATCCCATATGCACCGCATCGAAGGCTGCAGATATGCGACGCGACCGAACGCGCGATTCCGGCCCCGAGCAGAGGGGCCTGACCACCGAAGATCTGGCCCGGCCCGCCGAGCCCCCTCCCGACGAAGAACTCGCCGCGCAAGCCCCCGCCTTCCCCGGCGAATCCGCTCCGCAACGAGCGAAAAGCGCAACAGCTGCCCCGGCTGGAGCGGACACCGTCGAGGAAGAGGCTCCGCCGCTTCTCTCGGCAGAGAATGCCGATGGGTTCCGTAGCCGCTGGCAGGAAATCCAAGGCGGATTCGTGGACGACCCGCGCGAAGCCGTGCAGAGCGCCGACGCGCTGGTCGCCGAGGTGATGCAAAGCCTGGCCGCGACGTTCTCCGACCACAAACAGGCGCTGGAAGAACAGTGGAACCGTGGCGAGCAGGTGGACACCGAGGGACTGCGCATGGCCCTGCGCCATTACCGGTCCTTCTTCAAACGCCTGCTCGCCGAGTAGTCCGGGATTCTCAGCAAGCCCCCGGTCGTCGCGTTCGTCCCGCCGCGAGGCCCAAGGTGACTCCACCGACTCATGGCGTCCAGCAGATGTCTCCCGAGGGCCCAGCGGGTTCATGTGTTCTCCGCATCCTCAGCACGTAGGTCTGCCGCAGCTGCGACTCTGATCGATCGTCGATGCATCGCCGCACTCGCTCATGGCAACGGAGTTCCCCCCGTGGCGTTGACGATCTCGGCGGTGATGTAGCTGGCCCGCGGGGAGGCGAGAAAGACGTAGGCGGGGGCCATCTCGGCCGGCTGAGCCGGTCGCCCCAGCGGGGCTTGTTTGCCGAAGGTGGTGGTATCCGGCAAGGTCGCCGGGATCAGCGGCGTCCATACCGGCCCGGGTGCCACGGCGTTCACGCGGATACCGTCGGAGGCCAGCATCTGCGCCAGCCCCTGGGTAAAGGTGACGATGGCCCCCTTCGTCTTCCTCGGGAAGATGAGTGAACATCACGTCCGCGCCTTCCCGTGCGAACGCCAGCGCAACGGCCCGGCCTATGCCGGAATCGCCGCCCGTCAGCAGCGCTTTGCCCCCGTCGAGGAGACCACTCCCCCGGTAGGAATCCTCGCCGTGGTCGGGCGGCGGGTCCATCGGCCCCGTCCACCCCGGGGGCTCTGGTCCTGTTGTGGGAATTCAGGTTGCGGATGCTTGGTGACGGGATTGCGAGGGGCCGGATCTTCCTCTGCCGTGTCGGGCCTCCTGTGAGTGGGCCGTCCCACGGTGCGCCTGTCCCGCTCCGAGTGCCCCGCGGAAGCGCACATGATCAGCGAGCGCATCAGGGGGCCTCCGCGCCGCCGCTGCTGGTCCCGCCCCGACCCAGGTGGCGCGGCCGCGACGCGACGCGCCGGGCTCCGCCCCCCCGTCCGCCTCATGCGCTCCTTGCCGCTGACGACGGTCCCGCCCTGCGCCCTCTACGGCGCTCCTCGGACGAAAGGCGCGGAGCGCATACCACCAGGCTGCGGGTCATCGTGACCCTTCGCACCTCAGTCCGGCCCACCCTTGCCGTGGAGAGCCGTCTGCACAGGTCAAGGGCGTGTACGAAGCTGCTGCTCAGGTCTTCGGCGCATTGGACGGCCGTGCGGCGAAGGAAGAGTTCAGCCCTCCGTCTGTGCCCGCCCCGGACAGCCGGACCACACTCAGCTGACGGGCACCGCACACCGGAACTGCGCGCCCTTTTCGTCAGGCGCATGGTGGAAGTGGGTACCCGAGCAGAAAGCGTCGTGAGGAGTGGCCATGAGGGCTCTGACCTGGCACGGAAAGCGTGACGTGCGTGTGGAGACCGTCCCGGATCCGACGATCCAGGAACCCACCGACATCATCGTGCGCATCACCTCCACCGGCATCTGCGGTTCGGATCTGCACCTCTACGAAGTCTTCGGCCCCTACCTCGACCCGGGCGACATCCTCGGCCATGAGCCCATGGGAATCGTTGAGGAGGTCGGCAGCGACGTCACCAATGTGGCGGTGGGAGACCGGGTGGTCGTCCCCTTCAATGTCTCCTGCGGCACATGCTGGATGTGCCAACGCGGGCTGCACTCCCAGTGCGAGACCACTCAGGTCACCGACCGCGGCATGGGAGCCTCCCTCTTCGGGTTCACCAAGCTCTACGGCCAAGTCCCCGGCGGCCAGGCCGAGTTCCTTCGCGTGCCGTTCGGTGACACCCTGCCCATCAAGGTCCCCGACGGCCCACCGGACCAGCGGTTCGTCTATCTCTCCGACGTCCTGCCCACGGCGTGGCAGGCCGTCGTCTACGCCGCCGTCCCGCCGGGTGGCAGCGTCACCGTGCTCGGACTCGGCCCCATCGGGGACATGGCCGCCCGCATCGCCCTCCACCAGGGCGCGAGCAAGGTCATCGGTGTCGACCTGGTCCCCGAACGCCTCGCACGAGCCCGGGAACGCGGCGTCCACACCCTCGACCTCAACGAACACGGCAAAGGCGTGGCGGACGAAATCCGCCGGCTCACCGACGGACGGGGCACGGACTCCGTCATCGAGGCGGTCGGCATGGAAGCACACGGCGCACCGCTCATCCGGGCCGCCCAGAACATGGCAGGGTTCCTGCCCGACGCCCTCGGCGAAAAGCTGATGGCACACGCGGGCGTGGACAGCATGACGGCCTTCAACACGGCCGTGGACGCCGTTCGCCGAGGCGGCACCATCTCCCTGATCGGGGTATACGGCGGTGCGGTCGACCCTGTCCCCATGCTCACCCTGTTCGACAAGCAGATTCAGCTGAGGATGGGGCAGGCCAATGTCAAACGCTGGGTCGACGACATCCTTCCCCTGCTGAACGACGAGGATGTCCTGGGCGTCGACCACTTCGCCACCCACACCCTCCCCCTGGAAGACGGCCCCCAGGCCTACAAGACCTTCCAGGCCAAGGACGACGGAATGATCAAAACAGTCCTCACGCCCTGATCGGGTCGGCCTCCGGGAGCATTCGTCCTGCACTCCCACTGCAGGGGGTCTCCTGCCTCCGGCGCGGAGGGCCGGGCCCCGGCGGCCCCTCCAGCCTGCGACGCCACGCCTGGCGTGGCGGCTCGAACTACCGGCAGGTGCCCATCGGGGTGGTGGTCTCCCGCAGTGTTGAGGCCGGGGTGGCCACGGTCGCGGTGTGTGCGGAGTTCGGGGCGCCGGTGCTCTCCCGGGGCGGCGGGACCAGCCTGGGGGGGGGCCAGTGCACCAATACCGCCGTCGTCATCGACTGGACGAAGTACTGCAACCGCTTGATCTCGGTGGACGCGGAGCGGCGTACGTGTGTGGTCGAGCCGGGCATCGTCCTCGACGAACTCAATCGTCAACTGGCTGACAAAGGGCTGAAGTTCGGGCCCAAGCCGTCGACGCACAGCCACTGTTCGCTGGGCGGGATGATCGGCAACAAGGCGTGTGGGGCATCGGCGCAGGCATACGGCAAGACCGTCGACAATGTGCGGCGCCTGGAGATTCTCACCTACAACGGCGTACGGATGTGGGTCGGACCCACCTCGGACGAGGAGTACGACCGGGCCGTGGCCGCCGGGGGCCGGCGTGCGGAGCTGTATGCCGGGGCGAGGCGGCTCATCGACCGCTACCGCGGGGACGTCCGCCGGGGCTTTCCCGAAGATTCCGCGGCGGGTGTCCGGCTACAACCTCGATTCGCTGCTGCCGGAGAACGGCTTCGACCTCGCCCGCGCCCTGGTGGGCAGCGAGGGCACGCTCGTCACCGTGCTGCGGGCCGAGCTGGGTCTCGTCCCGGTGCCGGCGTGCGAGTCGATGGTGGTGCTCGGCTACTCCGACATCTGTGCCGCGGCGGACGAGGTGCCGCGCCTTGGTACGCCAGGCATCTGCGGATGCGCGGCACGATGCGCGGTTCGCTGTCCGGAACGCTCGCCACCATGGGGCCGGGGGTGCCGTATGTCATCGGGGCGAAGTTCGCCCACCCGGAGCGGCCGGCGCTGGCCCTCGTCGGGGACGGCGCGATGCAGATGAACGGCATGGCGGAACTCATCACCGCGGCCAAGTACTGGCACGAGTGGCGTGACCCGCGGCTGATCGTGGCCGTGTTGAACAACCAGGATCTCAACCAGGTGACGTGGGAGCTGCGTGCGATGTCCGCCTGCACCGGGGACGAGAACATCTGCCAGTCCCCCGTGCTCAAGCAGTCGGACCTGCGGGTCGTACGGCCTGACGACCCCCGTTGCGTCGGCTGCACCGCACCGGGCGGCTCGGACTTCTGGAAAAGGTGTCGGGGATTCCCGCCGGCGGCGACTCCGGGGGCCCGGTGATGAGCATCGCCCCGCACGGCACCGAAACGCTCCTCGGAGTCTTTGACGGCTCCGACCGGGAGACCATCGCCGAGGCCGGGGAGATCTCCCAGCAACTCGCCTGGCTCCGCGCAGTCATCCGGCGGTAGGGCAGAAGCGGGGAGGAGCGGATGCCGCCGGGGCCTGGTCGTCGTGGGTGAGCGTCCCCTTCGCCTCGTCCGCTCGTTGACGCAGCTCGTCGGAGCCACGCGATGAGGGGCCGGCGGGCGGCGGCAGGGATCAAAACCGCCGAGCCCGAACCACCGCAACTCCCGCCGGAGCCGGGCCAGGACCGAGCCGTGCTGTGCCGTGCCGTGACCGACCGGGGACTGAGCCGTAATTCGTTTGACCAGGTCACAGGTCAAACGCTGCACTGTGGCGGAACACCACAACTCGTGGTGCGCGTACCCCGGGGAGGCAGCGGCAACAATGGAGATCCGTTCCACGACCGACAAGGATCTCGACGTCTTCGTCGGCACACTCCATGCCGCGTTCGGGCGCTTCCCGGAGACCCCGGCCGAGGATGGCGGCGGGGTCTGGTGGGCGGCGCTCGAAATGGACCGCGGCCTGCTCGCCCTGACGGCGGACGGGCGGCCCGTCGGCACCGCCGGTGCCCACCCCTTCGAGCTCACCCTGCCCGGTGAGATCCTCGTCCCGGCGGCAGGGGTGACCGCCGTCGGTGTCCTGCCCTCGCACCGACGGCAGGGCGTGCTCAGCGCGATGATGCGGCATCAGCTCACCGAGCTGCGGGATCGAGGGGAGTTCCTCTCCGTGCTGCTGGCCTCCGAGGCCCCGATCTACGGCAGGTTCGGCTACGGACCGGCGACGTACACGCAGCGGCTGACGGTGACGCGCAACCAAGCCGCCTTCGCCCTCCCCCGGGCGCGCGGCACGGCCGGGGTCCCGGCGACCGGATCGGACACCGGCTCGGTCGAGCTGCTGCGGCGTGCCGAGTGCGGCGAGATCCTGGAAGAGGTCTACGACCGGTACCGCCGCGCCCAGCCCGGCGCGCTGTCCCGGCCGCACCGCTGGTGGGCCTTGGGCGCGGGGCAGCCCCCGGTCTCTCCGGCGCCGCGCTACGTCGCCGTCCACCGCGATGCCGACGGCGTCCCGGACGGATACGCCAGCTACTCGGTCGAGTCCGGCACCCTGACGGTCGACGAGACCATCGCCACCGATGACGTCGTCTTCACCGTCCTGGCCCGGTTCGTGCTCGGACACGACCTGGTCACTCAGGTCGTGTTCAAGCACTTCCCGCCCGAGCACCCGCTGCGCTGGCAGTTCGCGGACTTCCGCGCCGGCGAGGTCAACGACGACACCGACTGGCTCTGGGTGCGGCTGCTGGACGTCCCGCGTGCGCTGACCGCGCGCGGCTGGTGCACCGACGGCGAGCTCGTCCTCGACGTCGACGACCCGTTCCTCGGCGAACAGGGCCGCTACCTCCTCACCGTCCGGGACAGCAAGGCCGGCTGCGTCCCGACGGACCGGGAGCCCGACCTGTCCCTGGACGTGAGCGACCTCGGTTCGGTCTATCTCGGCGGCACCGCCCCGAGCACGCTCATACGTGCCGGACACATCCGGGCCCACCACCCGGGCGCCGCCCCCCTCGCCGACGCCCTCTTCCGCGCGGACCGCTCCCCGCACTGCCTGCACTGGTTCTGACCGCGCGCACCGACCCCTGCGCAAGTGGCGTATCGCCGCCGCTACGACATGATCGTCAGCGGCTTGCCCCCGGTGTCCTCGGTCTGCCAGGCGTCCGCGATCTCCGCGAGGGAGACGGCCTGGTGTTGATACCGGTCTCCCCCGCGGCGGCGCCGGGCCATCAGCCGGTTGAAGATGTCGGGGAACGCCTGCGGTGGCGGGAGGCTACCGCCGGCGATGGTGAGTCCGGCGAACGCCTCGGCGATCTCGCCGTCGGGAACTCCCTCCCGCGAAGTCCGAAGCTCCACGCAACCGCTCCACAACCGGGCGCCGCCCCTCGTTCGCCGTACGGGGACTGCGTCTGCCGGCGAACCGGAGGCATGTACTGCGGCGTAGCTTCTCCGGTTCCTTGCGCTGTGGCCGATGAAGCGGTGGTGAGTGGCCACAGTCAAGGGTGGCCGGCGGGTGCCCTGTCTCAAAGCAGTCTCAGGAGGGTGTCTCCGGTGCCCCTGCACTCTGGCGCGCTGACCTGGCGTGGAGGGCCGGACGGTAGGTATTTCCGGTCGATTCCGGACGGGTTGGAGTGGGGCCGAAATCGGCTGGAAGGTGTCAGGGGCGGATATGGGACAGGGGGCGCATGCTTTCGGTCAATTCTGTGAAGCACAGGACTTGATGCAGGTCAGGGCGGACTTTCTGACAAGTCAAGCTTTGCGCATATCTGTTGACAGGGGCGGAGTGCCGCTGCGACCTTGTCATCGCCTCGCCACTTGAACGGTCGGTAGCCGCACTGCGGCCCCCCGTTTCGGCGTTGGCTCGGTTCATGTGGTCCCGGTGCCGTCGGCGGACGTGCTCCCGGACCTGAAGAAAACGGGGGGCAAGACGTGTATCGCAGCATGCAAACCAGAAGGACCTTGTCGTGACCCTGGTGGTCATCGGCGCCAATCCGACGGTCGCGCAAGCAGCCGAGGCTCTCCCCGGTGACCTCCTTCATGTACAGCTGCCCGGGGCCCCGGCCCTGGACCGGAACGGCCTCGCGCCGGGCACACGGCAAGTGCACACCGTCGACTTCCATGACGGCACAGCCTTCCGGACGTTCGTCGACGAGGTGCTCAAGCCGTTGTCGCCGACCGCCGTCGTCTCGCTGACCGAGCTGGGTCTGGAGCCGGCGGCCGTGGCGGCGGAGCGGCTCGGCGTGCGGGGTGTCACCCCCGCAGTCGTCCGGCGCACCCGCGACAAGCTGGAGATGCGGCGGGCCCTCGAACTGAAGGCGCCGCATCTGAACCCGGCCTTCGCCTCCGGGGACGACCCGGACGCGGTGGCGCGGCTGTTCGCCGGGCACACCCCCGTGGTGGCCAAGCCCGTCAGCGGCGTCGGCAGCAATGCCGTGGCGCTCTTCGACCGAGCGGCGGACCTGCCGACGGACCGCCGGACCGCCGGTACGCTGCTCGAAGCCTTCGTCGGCGGGCTGGAGTTCAGCGTGGAGACGCTGTCCGCCGGCGGTCGGCACACCGTCGTGGGCATCGCCCAGAAGGGGACGACGGGCGGCTTCGTCGAGGTCAGCCATATGATGCCGCCTCCGGCGCTGGACGCCCGCGGACGGGCCCGGGTCGAGGAGGCAGTCGGGCAGTTGCTCGACGTTCTCGGGCTGACGGAGGGCCCGAGCCACACCGAGGTCAAGGTGGACGGCGACCACATCGTCGTGATCGAGACGCACAACCGGCTCGGTGGCGACGGCATCGCGGATCTGGTGCGGCTGACCACGGGTATCGACTGGCGGGTCGCCGCCCTCGGCTGGGCGGTCGGCGCGGGGTTGCCGCGCGGGCAGGCCACCGCTCCCACGGCCGCGACCGTCTTCTTCACCGCACCGCCCGGTACGGTCACCGCTGTCGCCCCACCACCGTCCCTGGCCCACGGGACGATCGTGGAGTGGGAGGTCGGCGTGGAGCCCGGCGACCAGGTGCGCCCGCTCAGGTCCTCCACCGACCGCCTGGGCATGGCCGTCGTCACCGCCGCGGACTCGGCGGCGTGCGTGGCGGCGGTGGCCGAGCTGACGGCGCTGCCGATCGTGACTACTCAACCCGGCGTGACCGTGCCGTCGGCGCGCCGCGCCACGAACGCCCGCGCCGCAGACGACCGCTCCACCGCAGCGCCGGGCACCGCACAGCTCAGTGCCGCACACCAGCCCGGCACCGCACAGCCTGACACCGCTCGGCCCGGCAGCACGGCCCCGCCGAGCACCGCCGCACAGCCCGCGCCCGTCGCGTAGCACCCAGCAGCACCACCCACGCACTCCGGGTCCGGGGCCGCCCAGCCTCAGGGCGGCCCGGCGCCGATCACAGCTGTACCCGTACGTCTCTCACAGCTCGTCTCTCATCGTTCATCGCTCATCACCGGACTCGATCACGCCTGGGGGGGAACCATGCCCGTCGACAACACGCCGATTTCCTACGATTTCCACGGAGATGCGCCGTTCACCACGCCGTTCCGGGAGATCAAGCCCGAGGAGATCCACATCTACCTCGACCTGGACACCAAGGTCGGAAAGAACACCTGCGGACAGAAATGTACGCACTGTTGGTTCGTCAACTACGAGAAGGTCTACGACAAGTCGTTCGCCATGGAGGAAGGCCCGCGGATCCTCGCCGGGCTCCAGTCGCACGGGTACCACGTCTACCCGCGGTACGTGGACAGCTTCGCGTACGACGGCGAGTTCATGCGCATCTACGGACCCGCCAACAACCGTGAGTTCAGACAGGAAGCCGACCACAAGCCCACCGAGACGATGGAGAAGGGCGACGCCTGGACCAGCGGCCGCCCGCTGCTCGCCGACAACTACCTGGAGCTTCTCGACCTCGCCCGGGTCAACGGCTACGGCACCATCTCCATCACCTACCACGGTGTCATCGACGAGAACCTGGCCGTCATCGACGACGGCAGCTACCCGATCAAGGGCGTCTTCAGCGGGGCGAACACCGAGGAGGTGCTGCGCCGGATCGGCCACTACAACGACCACTACCGCAGCACGCTCCCCGCGGACGCCGACCGGTCGGATGCCTTCCGGGTCAACATCGGTGTCACCATCGGCCGCCACAACCACGGCCGCCAGTCCCTTGAGCGCTACGCCCACTACTTCAACAAGCTGGGCGTCGACACCGTCCGCTTCAACAACTTCTCCGACCACGGCGGCAGGCACCCCGAACTCCAGCTCAGTTACGAGGAGATCGAGCAGGCCTACCGCGACTTCAAGTGGCTGCACGAGAACGTCGAGCTGACATTCCAGCTCGGTGTGAGTGAGGACTTCGGGACCTTCGGGATCAAGGCGATGGGGTTCCCCGGCCATGTCGGCTGGTGCCGGGCCGGCCGGCAGCTGTTCGCCGCCATCCCCACCCAGGAGAGCGTGCTGTCGGAGTCCGCGGACGGTCGCCGCGAGAAGATCGGTGACATCGTCGGCTGCGTCAACACCTTCGAGCCGCATCTGGGCATCCTCGTCCGTACGGTCGCCGACGGGGGCGAGGACGTCCGCTACGACCTGGAGTTCGACCACGCCGCCATCGAAGCGTTCACCGACAAGCGGCTCTCCGGTGTCTACAAGGACGGCTGCTTCGCCCGCGAACTCGCCCAGGAGCAGCAGTTGGTCTCCCGGGTCCCCGCACGCCGCCGGCTCCCTCTCGTCGAGACGACGGGCTGAAGGAGAACACGCACATGCCGCACGTCCTCGTCTTCGCCAAGACGCCCTACGCCAAGACCCCGTACGACCGCTGGCTGGCCGGCTCCGGTTTCGTGCCGGTCATCCTCACCACCACCGAATTCGCCGCAGGATACGGCCACTTGGCCCATGTGCACGCCTTCGACGACTACGACACCAATCAGCTCGTCGAGAAGACGGCACTGCGCCTGGCCCGCGAGCACGCCGTCACGGCCGTCTTCGCCCGCGCCGAGGCGGACGTGGTACGCGCGGCACAGCTGCGTGACCTGCTGGACCTGCCGGGACAGCGGACCGCGAGCGCCCTGGCCTTCCGCGACAAGGTGGTCATGAAGGACCACCTCGTCGGCGGGCCGGTGGAGATCCCCGCCTACCGGCCCCTGGATTCGGCCTACACCGCCCTGGAGTTCGTCGCCGAGCACGGCTATCCCGTGGTCATCAAACCGCTCTCGGAGTCCGGCTCCCTGGGCGCGGCCATCATCCGGGACGAGGCGGAGCTGGACGCCTGTCTCGCCCGTCCGTGGCGCGGCGCGAGTGAGATCGAGGTGTTCGTACCGGGGCAGATGTACCACGTGGACGGGCTGGTGGTGAACGGAGAGGTGGTGTTCGCGCACCCCTTCCGCTACCTCAACGACTGCCTGTCCTTCCGGGCGAACGACTGGGTGGCCAACCTCCCGCTGACGCCCCAGGACCCGGTGTACGACCGGCTGCTCAAGGCGGCGAGGGCGGTACTGGCGGAGCTGCCCACCCCACCGCACACCGCCTTCCACGCGGAGCTGTGGATCACCCCTGACGACCGGACGGTGTTCTGCGAGGTTGCCAGCCGGACCGGCGGCGGGATGATCAGCGCCATGGTCCGGCACGCCTTCGGCATCGATCTCGACAAGGAGTGGCTGTACGCCGAATGCGGCCTCCCCAGCACCCTGGGCACCCCGGCCTACCGGCCGGCCGGCGCACTGTGCATCCCGCCGTCGAACGGCGTACTGACCCATCTGCCCTCCGGTGACGAGCCGGACTGCGTCAAGGAGGTCGCGCACACCGGCACGGTCGGCCAGGAGTTCCACGGCGGGGTCAAGTCCGGTCTCTTCCTGTCCGGTTACGTCGTCGGCGGTGACACCGAGGAGGACGTGGCAGCCAATCTGGAGAACGTGGCGGCGTGGTTCGCGGACCGTGCCGAGTGGTCCCCCGTCCCCTCGGGAGGCACTCGATGAACGAGCCCTCGCCCGGCGCCCTGCCCGGCCCGCTGGTCGCTGCCGACTGGCTGGCGCCGCGCCTGGGCGCCCCCGGGCTGGTGGTGCTCGACGCCTCGATCGGCGGGCACCGCGACACCGGCGAACGGATCCCCGGGGCGCGGCCCTTCGACATCGACGGCACGCTCTCGGATCACTCCGGCCCGCTGCCGCACACGATGCCGGGTGCCGAGCACTTCACCCGGGAGCTGCGGGCACTCGGTGTGGACGACGGTGACACCGTCGTCGTGTACGACGGGGCGGGCCTCTACTCCAGTGCCCGCGCCTGGTGGATGCTGCGGACCATGGGCCACGACCGGGTCGCCGTGCTCGACGGCGGCCTGCCCGCCTGGCGCGCCGCCGGGCTGCCCCGGGAAACCGGCGCGCCCACGCCCGCCGCGCGCCCCGGCGACTTCACCGCACGGCCGCGTCCCGGCCTGCTCGTCGGCAGCGACGAGGTCGCCGCGGCCCTCACCGATCCGGCGTCGGCGGTCATCGACGCCCGCACCCGCGACCGCTTCGCCGGTACGGTGGACGAGCCCCGCCCGGGGCTGCGTTCCGGCCATATGCCCGGAGCGCTCAACCTGCCGTTCGGCGAACTCCAGCGGGACGGCCGGATGCATCCCGCCGCGCAGTTGCGCGAGGCCTTCGCCCCGCTCGCCGGGGAGCGTCGGCGCCTGTTCTTCAGCTGCGGTTCCGGCGTCACCGCCTGCATCCTGGCGCTCGGGGCCGAGCTGGCCGGATTCGACGATCTGGCCGTGTACGACGGGTCCTGGAGCGAATGGGGCCTGCCGGACGCGGACCGGCCGGTCGTCACCGGTCCGCAGAGCGGAGGGCCGTCGGCGTGATGTCCTCGCTCTCGGCCAAGTGGCGGACGTTCAGGGGGCTTTCGTCGAGCCTCCGGTCGCTGATCGTGCTGTCCTTCGTGGTCGCACTCGGCAGTTACATGGTCACCCCGTTCATCGGTGTCCTGATGGTCCAGGCGGTGGGCCTGGACGTCCGCCTGGCCGGTGTACTGGTGGCCGTCGCCACGTTCATCCAGTTCGGCGGCAGCATCCTGGGCGGCCTGGTCGTGGACCGGCTCGGCCTCAAGCGGACGATGGTCGGCGCTCTCGCCCTGCGGACCACGGGCCTGGTCCTGCTGGGGCTGGCCGTGCAGCTCCCCTGGGCCGCCTACCCGGCGGTGGTCCTCGTCGCCGCCGGGCCCGCGCTCTACCTCCCGGCGAACAAGGCGTACATCGTCACCTGTGTCTCCGACGAGCTGCGGCCGCTGTTCCTCGGGGTCAGCAGCGCGGCCCTGAACGCCGGTATGGGGCTCGGACCGCTGCTGGCCGCCGTCCTGATCGACGCCGACCCGGTGGTGCTGCTGCTCGGCGCCGCGGCGCTGTTCGGCCTGATCACCCTGGCCCACCAGCTCACCATGCGGCCCCTCACCCGCCGCCAGGACTCCCCGCCGGACGCAGGCACCGCCGACGGGCCCGCCCCCGCCGGGAAGCTCCAGCCCCTGCGCGGCGCCCTGCGGCCGGTGCTCTTCACGGCGCTCGCCTTCTACCTCTACTTCTTCTTCCAGAGCTTCCTGGGCCTGTACGCCGCGGGCGTGCACAACATCCAGGTGCTCGGCTGGGCGATGCTCCTCAACTGCGCGATGATGGTGGCGCTCCAGCCGCCGCTGTCGGGCTGGATCGCACGGGCCGACTACCGCCGTCTGGTGGCCGGCTCCTTCGCCCTGATGGCCGCCGGGACGGCCGTGATGTCATTGGGGCACACCGTTGCCCTGCTGGGCGGCACCGTGCTCTTCAGCCTCGGCGAGGTCTTCCTCTTCCTGCGCTGTGACCTGGAGATGGTCGACCGAATACCCGGCAATCCGGCCTTCGCCTTCGGCGTCCAGCGGCTGACGGCGGGGATCGGCGGCCTGCTCGCCGGTGTCGTGGGCGGCTTCCTCTTCGCCCACTACGAAAGCGCTCACGACCTGGGCACGTTCTGGACCGCGGTCGCCGTGCAGTGCGCCGTCGCGGCAGTCATCGCCCTGGTTCTCGGCGGCCGCCGCCGGACCGCGGCCTCCGCCCCGCACGGCGAGAAAGCGGATCTGGAAGTGGTGTCATGACCGGCGAACCCTCGATGGAGACCCGGTTCGTGCACGCCGGCTCCGACCCGCGGCAACAGCACGGCTACGTCAACCCGCCGGTCCACCGCGCCTCGACGGTCCTCTACGAGGACGTGGCCGCGATGGACGCCTCGCAGGCCGACCCCCTCAAACGCCGGATGCCGGTCTACGGCCGCTTCGGCACCCCCACCGGCCGCGCCTTCGAGACGGCACTGACCGACCTGGAGGGCGGGCACGCCGCCGTCGCCACCTGCTCGGGCCTCGCGGCGATCACCACGGCGATCCTGTCGTTCGTCCGGGCCGGCGACCACATCCTCGTCAGCGACTCCGTGTATCTGCCCACCCGCAAGTTCTGCAACTCGCTGGCCGATCTCGGCGTGGAGGCGGAGTACTACGATCCCGGTGTCGACAAGTCCATCGAGGACCTGATCCGCCCCACCACGCGCCTCGTCTGCCTGGAGTCACCCGGCTCCACGACCTTCGAGGTCCAGGACGTCCCCGCGGTCACGAGCGTGTGCCGCACCCACGACGTGGTCACCGTCATCGACAACACCTGGGCCACCCCCGCCTTCCACCGCCCCCTGGAGCTGGGCGCCGATGTCGTCGTGCACTCGGCGACGAAGTACCTCACCGGTCACGCCGACAGCATCCTCGGAGCCATTGTGTGCACCGAGGACACCTACCCCACGGTGCGTGCCACGGCGATCCGGCTCGGCCAGTGCGCCGGCGCGGATGATGTCTATCTGGGCCTGCGCGGCCTCCGCACGCTGGGCGTCCGGATGCGCGAGCACCAGCAGCAAGCCGTCCGCCTCGCCTCCTGGTTGCGTGAACAGGACGGGGTGCGTGCCGTGCTGTACCCCGCGCTGCCGGGCGACCCCGGACACGAACTGTGGTCCCGCGACTTCACCGGCGCCGCTGGCCTGTTCGGCCTCGAGCTCGCCCCCGGACACGACAAGCCCGCCGTGGACGCGCTGCTCGGAGAACTCCGGCTGTTCGGCCTCGGCCACAGCTACGGCGGCTACGAAAGCCTGATCGTGCCCGCCGATCCGGTCACCCACCGCCTCCCGGGCACCTGGACGGGCCGCGGCCCCCTGCTCCGCGTACACGCCGGCTTCGAATCCCTCGACGACCTCAAGGAGGACCTGGCCCGGGGCCTGGCGACCTTGTCGGCCCATGCCCGATCCTGACGTTCCTGACGGGGCTCCCGCCGCCCGGCTCGCATGCGGCGGGAGCCCGGTCAGGGGCGCCGCAGCTCAGCGTCGGCGGACGACCACCGTGCGCATGACCTTGTCCGCGAAGGTCTGGCTCTTCTCGTCCCACAACGGCCACAGGTAGCCGATGCTGCACGCCGCGCTGTCCAGCCCGTGGCAGATCCGGCGCAGCAGGACCAGACCGAAGCCGAGCGGCCGGCCGGTCTCCTCGCGGATGAGCTGGATCTTCATGGCCTTCTTGCCCGGCGACGCGCCCTTGCCCTCCTTGACGAGGATGACGATGTTGGCGGCGACGGACCACAGGAAGGCGAGCGCCCACATGACGAAAATGAAGGGGACTATCTCCCTCTTCGCGGCGTTCTTGCACTCGATGTCGAGGTATGCGCAGTCCGAGTCCCATGTGTGCCTGAGAAGCATCGAGACGGCGACGATGATGATCGGCACCAGCACGACGAACAGGAAGTCGATCAGGGTGGCACCGACGCGGGCACCCCAGCTCGCATACGCACCGTGCCAGCCGGCCGCCATCCCCTGCTGCGGCGGGTAGCCGGGGCCCTGCGCGACCTGCTGGGGAGGAAGGTACGGGGCGGGCTGCGGCGGGGCGCCGTACGCCTGCTGGGGCTGCGACGGCTGCGGGTAGCCGTATGGGGCCGGTTGCTGCGGAGCTCCGTACGGGGCCTGCGGCGGCTGCTGGCCGTAGGGATTGTTCGGGTCGCCGAAGCTCATCTGTGGTTTTTCTCCGATGTGTCAGTGGGACGATGCGGCGCACCTCGGAGGGAAACACGCTTCACTGGTTCCCCCCGGACCACGCCTGTGGAACCGCCGGACAATCTTTCTAGTTGGGCCGTGACTCTGTCCAGCCGAGCCCCGGCGGCATCGCCGCTGGTGCGTCCCTCCCCGTGGGGTTCCCGTGCCCCTGCGTCAGTCCTGCTGAGCCCGGTCGTACACCTTCTTGGCCGTGGTCCCCAGCACTTCTCCCTGCATCCCGGTCGGCGTCAGGGAATCCAGTGCACTGTTGACGGAGACCAGGACGCCCTTTCCGGTGGCGGCGTCGAAGCCGGCCTGGCCTTGATGCGAGCGGGCGTCCAGCAAGCGAGGGCCTGCTGGCGCTCCTTGGTGTTGTACGCCATGACGGAGACCGGGTCGGCCGACGCGGCACGAGCCCGGTGAGGCGCTGCCCGGCGGGCCGTTGTCGGGCCGGCAGAAGCGCCGCAGGAACAATTGATGACCCAGCTGATCCCCTCCCCATCGAGGAAAACACGGCATGACCACAGTGAGAGATATTGACCCCCGCGGTACGCAGCACTGCGAAACCTCGACGCTGGGGGTGCTGTTGCGGCACCAGGGAATCGACCTTTCCGAGCCCATGCTCTTCGGCCTCGGCTCCGGCCTGTCCTTCATTTACTGGGACAGCAAGAACATGGACTTCCCCTTCCTCGGCGGACGGGTCAAGCCTTTTGAACTCACCAGAAACCTGGCCGCCGCACTCGGGCTGGAACTCCTGGTCCAGGAGACCGCCTCCCCCCGCAGGGCCTGGGAGAACGTGGTAGCCCCGATCCACTCCGGCCACCCCGTCGGACTACAACTCGACAGCTACTACCTGGACTACTTCGGGACCAAGGTGCACTTCGGCGGTCATGTCGTCGCCATGTACGGCTACGACGACCACGACGCCTACCTGGTGGACACCGATCAGCAAGGCGGAAGGGTGTCCACCAGCCTCGCCGGCCTCGCCCAGGCCAGGGCCGCACGTGGCCCGATGGCCGCCAGACACCGGTCCTTCACCCTCACCGCTCCGCGGAACCTGCCCTCCCCACAGGACCAGATCATTCCCGCCATCACCGCATGCGCCGACGCCTTCCTGAACCCGCCCATCGCCAATCTCGGCCACCGAGGCGTCGAAAAGGCCGGCAAGCTGGTACGCACATGGCTCCAGCGGACCGACGACCCGCAGCGGGACCTGTCGCAGGCGGCCCTCCTGATGGAGAAGGCCGGCACCGGCGGCGCCCTGTTCCGTAACCTCTACCGCGACTTCCTCGCCGAATGCACTCAGCAGATCGACAGCAGCCACCTGCGTACGGGCCACCGGCTGTATGCCGAGTCAGCCATCCTCTGGACGGAAGTCGCAGCACTGATCACCGAAGCCGGTGAATCAGGCCGTGCGCAGTGCCTCGTACAGGCAGGCACCCTCCTCCGCGACGTTGCACGCATGGAGCGCGAGGCCATGCGGGCGCTGAGCTGCCTGGGGCGGGCGGCGGGTCCGGGCGCGATCCGGCAGCCCTGACGGGCTGGACGGGCTTCAGGAAGCCTTCGCACCTGGGCCGGCATCACCGGCATCCAACCGACACAGAAGGTTCACGACTTGCCGTTGCCGCAGGTGCCGTGACGCCGCGACACCATCCGAGGTTCCGTCACCGCGGTGGCCGCCCTCACCCGCGTATGACGTGCGGCGGGCGGGCGAAGCGCGTCGTTTTTCCGTCCTTTCCGAGAACTCGGCGTGTCCGTTTCAACTGTCCCGCCGAGCTTCGGACAATGTGGGCGTATCGCCTCCGCGCCCCGCATGACGACGAGTGAGCGGGTGTGCTCCGGCGCCCAACAGATATCTTTTTCGGCCCAATTCACGCCCCGCATTCCCCCGCACAGTCGATTCAAGCGTCAGATAAGCGCCAATTCTCCGTGCGGATTTGAATACTTGGATATCAGCTCATTACCTGGATATTGATCTGATCGGGTGTGGGCCGATGTAGCAATGTTCTCAAGGAACGCGATCAGGTGGATAGTGAAAACCCTCCACCGGGTTTCGGATCCCTTGGTGCGAGCAAGAAATGGAGGCGGCAGGTGACCATTGAAGAATGGCTCAAAACAAATGTAACCACCGACACGAGAGCCCTCGAGTGGTACAGCGGTCCGGAGTGCGAGGACCGCATCGTCCGCGCCTATCGCGAGCTGCTGAGTGGCTATGAGATCGACACCTCGAAGATCCTCAAGACCACGTGTCATGTGAACGGTGAGCACACCGGTGTGGTGCGTGTCCACGAGAACAACTTCTTCTCGATCTGCGCCCATCACTTCCTCCCGTTCTTCGGGAAGGTCAACATCTCGTACGTGCCCGGTGACCGAATCCTCGGACTCGGCAAATTCCCCCGTCTGGTGCAGGCGTTCAGCCGGCGCTTCCAGATCCAGGAGTACCTCGTCAAGGACATCGCCGAAGAGATCATGTCCTCCGGCGGCGCACAAGCCGTACGAGTCACCTCCCGCGGCCGGCACCTCTGTATGTGCAGCCGTGGTCCTTCCGACCAGACCGTGACCACCGACACCTCTTATGTGGCGGGCGATCTGGATTTGTTGGCCAAGTTCGGCCTGGCCGACTGACCGCACTCGCGTGGCGGGAGGTGTTCTGTGATCGCCCCTCCCGCCACGCGGCTACCGGTCATCCCGTCCCACCACGGCCGGTCGCGCGGGACAACGCGCCGGACGGCACAAGGAGTACCGTGCGCGACAGGAAGAGCGTCGGTCACCGCTGCGCTGCGGCATCGCCCTGGAAGTACGCCCTGGCGACATGGTTCGCGGGTGTGCTGGCGGCGGTCGGGCTGGGTGCCGTCTCACCGGCGGGGTCCGCCCTTCGTGCGTCACTGGGCCTGTCGGACGGTGAACTCGCCTGGGCCACCTCGAGCATCACGGCGGTGAGCGCCGCCCTCGGCATCCCGGCGGGATGGTGGGTCCGCCGCTTCGGCGCCCAGCGGGCCCTGCCCTGGGGCCTCTATGTGATGGCGCTGGCGGCCGCCGGTGGCGCGACCGCCGGCTCCTGGGGACTGCTGCTGGCGTCCCGTATCGCGGAAGGAATCGGCTACCTGCTGGTGTTCGTGGCGGGACCGGTCGTCCTCACCCGGCTGACACAGGGCGGCGTCCGCTCGGCGGCGCTCGCGTTGTGGGGCACCTGCGTGCCGACGGGGCTGGCCATCGCCGCGGTCACGGGTGGCGCCCTGGCCTCCTGGCGGACGTGGAACCAATGGCTGGCCCTCACCGCACTGGGCCCGCTGATCATGGCCGGTGTGCTCACGGCCGTCCTTCCTCCGCTGCCGCGCATGGCGGCCCGGCGGACACACCGCGAAGCCGGCGCCTGGAACGGGGCGGTGCGGCTCGGTGGGGCGTACGGAACTCTGTCGCTGGTCGGTGTCGGTGTGGTGATGGCGCTTCCGCCGTTTCTCACCGAACACCAGCAGGCGACGCCGGCGCTGGCCGGCACCTTGGTGGCCGTGGTCTGTCTGGGGAGCGCGGCCGGGGGGCTCGTGGCCAGTTGGCTGCTGCGGCGCGGCTTCGCACTCTCCTCGCTGGTCCCGCTGGGCGTAGTGATGCCGCTGGCCTGCCTCCCCGCCTTCTCGGTCGCGTTGCCCATGGCGGTCAACACTGTTGCGGCCACGCTCGTTCTTGCCGTCAACGGGCTGCTCATCTCCGCCGTCTTCGCCGCCGTGCCCGCCTCGGTGAGCCGTCCTGAGCATGTCGATGTCGCCAATGGCATCCTCAACCAGCTCGGCAGTATGGGGATTCTGCTCGGACCGCCGGTCTTCGGAACGGTCGTCGCGGCTGCCGGATGGAGCGCCGCCGCTGCCGCCACGCTGGCCTTCGGCGGAGTGGGCACGGTGCTGCTGCTGGTGACCGCGCGTACGTCCGCGAGCGGTTCGGCGGCCGGTGCGTCCCCGTTGCCCGGCGCACCGGGTGTGGCGGGCATGGAGGAAGGCTCGGAATCCCGGGGGAACGCGGCGGATGCCGGTACGCCCGACCGCAGGAGACCCTGACCGAGCCACGGAAGTGTGGCGTTCCCGACCGCCGTAGCAGCTGACGGCAGTCCTTCACCTCGGAGAGGGCAGGATGAAACTCGACTTTCTTCCGTCGCGGGACAACACCTATGGCGAGTACTGCCTGTACTGCCATGCCGAAGCGGTCACCTGGATCGTCGTGGACGGAAGAAAACGCTGCACCTGCGGTGCGTGCGGCCGCGAGGCGGAGAGAGCCGTCGTCATCGACCCCCGCATCAACTGGTGGACCGACGCGGACGGTGAGTACTGGCACGAAAGTGCCGGTGTCTTCGTACGCGACCGGCACGGGAGGTTTCTCTTCTTCCAGCGGACCGCCTTCCCGTATTCCATGACCGTGCCCGCCGGCCATGTCGAACGTGGCGAGGAACCCAAGTGCGCGGCCGCGCGGGAGCTGTGGGAGGAAGTGGGCATCCGCGATGTGATCGGGGACCTCCGACTCGTCGCGGACGAGCATGTGAGGGGAGATGTGTGCCGGAGGGGTTCCGATGCGCATCGTTGGCACGCCTACCTGCTGGAGGTCGACGGGCAGCGGGAAGCGGGGGGCCATGCGGAGGTGACCGTGAATGAGGAGGGTGAGGAACCCGTGTGGCTCACCCTCGGCCAGGCGCGCTCCTGCCAGATGCCTTTCGCGGTGGAGCACATGATCGCTCAGCACTCGGAGAGGCTGCTCGCTTCCGTTCGGTGAATGGCCCGCACCTGCCTTACAACCGCGGCCTGTTGATCAGGCGGGAGAGCACGATCACGCTCTCGGTGCGGTCGATGACGGAGGCGCCGCGGACGCGTTGGACTGCCTGTTCCAGGTGGGGGATGTCCTTGGCGAGCATGTGGAGCATGGCGTCCGCCGCGCCGGAGACGGTGCAGGCCTCGACGACCTCGGGGATGCCCTCCAGGTCGTGCTGGAGTTCTTCGGGGGTGGGGTTGCCCTTGCAGTACACCTCCACGAATGCCTCGGTCCGCCAGCCCAGGGCCTGGGTGTCGATGAGCGCGGTGAAGCCGCGGATCGCTCCGGTGGCGACGAGGCGGTCCAGGCGCCTCTTGGCGGCCGGGGCGGACAGGCCCGCCGCGTCGCCGATCTCGGCATAGGTGCTCCGGGCGTTGTGCATCACACAACGGATGATCTCTTCGTCGATGGCATCCACGCCGCTGTCTCCGGGAGAGGGACGACCCGCGCGGCGCGCAAGAAAACTCCGCGGGGGTTCGTATAGGGCAAGAAATCAATGGTCAGAGGCAAGATATGGCAATTGATTGCGTCAGCGGCCCGACCATAGCATCCGGACTCACCCCACCGAGCCGCAGCGACGGGAGCCACCACACATGACCTCAGCAGTGAGTGCCGAGGAGGCCGCCGCGCTGGCGGCGATCGACGAGGAAGCCGTTTCCCGCATGTTGCTGGAGTTGCTCGCCATCCCCAGCGTCACCGGGAGCGCCGCCGAGTCCGAGATGCAGCACCACCTCGCCGGGCACCTCGACCGGCTCGGCCTCGATGTCGATCTGTGGTCCATGGATCTGCCCGCGCTCCGCGCGGACCCCGGCTTCCCCGGGACCGAGGCTCCGCGCGACGAGGCGTGGGGGCTGGTGGCGACGACCGCGGACGGCGGCGACGGGCCGGCCATGATCCTGCAAGGCCATGTCGATGTCGTACCGCCCGGCGACCTCCGGCAGTGGGACGGCGATCCCTTCACCCCCAGGACGGTCGGGAACGTCGTCCATGGCCGGGGCGCCTGCGACATGAAGGCCGGGCTGGTCGCCAACCTCGCCGCGCTGGCGGCGATCCGCGCCGGCGGGGTCAGGCTGCGCGGCCGGGTGGCCGCGCACTGTGTGGTCGGCGAGGAGGACGGCGGGCTGGGCGCCTTCGGCACCCTCAGGCGCGGACACACCGGCGACGCCTGCGTCATCACCGAGCCGACCGGCGGCACGCTGGTGACGGCCAATGCCGGGGCGCTGACCTTCCGCATCGAGGTACCGGGCCGCGCCACCCACGCCAGCACGCGTGACGCCGGAGTCAGTGCCATCGATGCGTACGCGCCCGTCCACCGGTCACTGGCGCGACTCGAAGCCCGCCGCAATGCGTCGGCCGATCCGCTGATGGCCGAGTACCCGCTGCCGTACGCGCTGTGTGTCGGCACGCTGCGCGCGGGCTCGTGGGCGAGCAGCGTGCCGGATTGTCTCGTCGCCGAGGGCCGGCTGGGCGTCCGGCTGGGCGAGGACCCGGCCGAGGCGATCGCCGACTTGGAGAACTGTGTGGCCGAAGCCTGTGCGGACGACCCCTGGCTGCGCGTTCACCCGGCGGTGGTGACCTGGCCCGGCGGCCGGTTCGCCAGTGGCCGGCTTCCTGCGGGCCATCCGCTTGCGGAGCTGGTCCGGGGCGCACACGCCGACGCCGTGGGCGGACCGTCGATCCGCGAGCGCGGCGCCCCCTACGGGAGCGACCTGCGGCTGTACGCCGCGGCGGACATCCCGACGCTGCAATTCGGGCCCGGCGACGTGCGGTTGGCGCACAGCCCCCGCGAGCAGGTGTCCGTCCCCGAGGTCGTCGCGGTGGCCCGCACCCTCGTCCTCGCGGTGCTGCGCAGCGTCGGCACCCGATAGGCCGGGCAGGTCAGGCAGGGCGCCACGGTCGCGTCCTGCCGGCGCCGCGCGCCGATGGCCCACTCAGCAGGCCGCGCAGCCCTTTCGAGGCGGAGCGCCACAGGCCTGCGCCGTCCCCGCGGCGAGGTCCGCACCGATTGCGGACCTCGCCGCGGGGACCGGCCGCACACTCCCCCCACACCCCGAACGACCATGCAACGAAGGGGACCCATGACCTCGACAAGGGTTGAAGAACACCCACGCGACACCGGCACGGCCGCACCCGAAGAGGGCTACCGGCGTGGGCTCGGCAGCCGCCAGATCCAGATGATGGCGATCGGAGGCGCGATCGGCACCGGGCTCTTCTACGGCTCCGGTGAGGGCATCGCCGCGGTCGGGCCGAGCCTGGTGGCCTGTTACGCCGCGGCGGGCGTCGTCATCTTCCTCATCATGCGGGCGCTCGGCGAGTTGCTCACCCAGCGCCCCACCTCCGGCAGTTTCGCGGACCACGCGCGCGAGTTCTGCGGCCCGTTCGCGGGCTTCGTCACCGGCTGGTCGTACTGGGCCGCCTGGGTCGCCTCCTGCATGGCGGAGGTCACCGCGGCCGGTCACTACATCGCCTACTGGTGGCCCGCCGTCCCGGTCTGGGCCACCGCCGCGACGGCCCTGGTCGTGCTGCTCGCCGCGAATCTGGTCTCGGTCGCACTCTTCGGGGAACTGGAATTCTGGTTCGCCACCGTCAAGGTGGTGGCGATCATCGCGATGATCGTGATCGGGGCCGGTGTGCTGACCTTCGGTTTCTCCTCCCTCGGAGACTCCGCCTCGGTCCGGCATCTGTGGGCCGACGGCGGGTTCGCACCGCACGGTGCCTGGGCGTCGATGGCCGCCCTGCCGGGTGTGGTCTTCGCCTACCTGGGCGTCGAACTGGTCGGCCTCACCGCCGGCGAGGCGGAGAATCCACGGAAGACCCTCCGGCAGGCGATCAACACGCTTCCGGTGCGCATCGCCGTCTTCTACATCGGCGCGCTGATCGTCCTGCTCTCCGTCCTCAGCTGGACCGCGTACGCCCCCGGGGTCAGCCCGTTCGTCCAGGTCTTCGCCAAGGTCGGCATCCCCGGGGCCGCCGGCATCATGAACTTCGTCGTCCTCACCGCCGCGCTCTCGTCCTGCAACTCCGGTATCTACTCCGCCAGCCGCATGATTCGCGGACTCGCCCTCAACGGCGAGGCACCGAAAGCCCTGGCCGGACTCAGCGGACGCCATCTGCCACTGCCCGCGGTGGTGCTCTCCACCCTGGTCATGGGCGCCGGCATCGTCGTCAACGTCGTCTCGCCGGACAAGGCGTTCGTCTACATCACGTCGGTCAGCGCCTGTGCCGGGCTGTGGACCTGGTCCATGATCCTCGTCTCCCATCTGCGCTACCGGTCCCGGGTGCGCGCCGGGCTGCTGCCGGCGGTCGGCTTCCGGATGCCCGGTGCCCCGGTCACCAACTGGCTGGCGCTCGCCTCGCTCGTCTTCGTGGTCGTGCTGATGACCACTTCCGCCGACACCCGGCCCGGACTGTATGTGTGGGCGGTGTGGTTCACGGCTCTCACGGTCGTCTATGGGGTCGCCAAGAGGCGTAATAGGAAGGGTAGTTGAGCGCTCGGGGTGGTTGCTCGGACGCATTCCGCGGCCCCGCCGCCCGGCCGGTCACCGTCTACAACGACGGCATCCACATCGCCCCGGCGCCCGCCACCCACAAGGACGTCGCTGCCCGGTGAGGCGTCTCGCGGCGCCTCACCCGGCCGCCACCGCCTCCGCGGCCCCGCGGCCCAGAAGGTCGTGGAGGAGCCGGGTGGCGGGGAGCTCCGGATGGAGGTAGACGTGTTCGCCGCTCTTCCGGACGGCTGCGAGGAGGGCGCGGAAGGTGGTCTTCGCGTCCTCCGTCCGTCCGGCCCGGTGCTGGGCCTGACCGAGGAGGCCCAGGTGGAGGGGGCGGCGCAGATGGGTTCGGGAATCGCGGAGTTCGGCGAGGGAGACGTTCATCAGGGTGAGGCCGTCCTCCTGTCCGCAGTGGGTGAGGCCCCAGCCCTCCAGTACGCCGAGCATCGCCTTCCAGTAGCGCAGACCGTGTTCGTCCGCCACCCGGACTCCCTCGGCGCCGGAGGAACGAGCGGTGCGGGCGTCACCTTCCCAGGCCGCCACCACCGCGTCCACGTAGAGCGCAAAGGAGCGGTCGGAGGGGCGGCTGTCGTACTCGGTGAGGCGGAGCAGTTCGCGGCGGCGGGCCGAGGCGGTCTCGCGGTCGCCCATGAGCCAGTGGGTGAAGGTGTCGTAGGAGCGGCAGGAGACGCGCGGGTCGTGCTGGAAGGTGCGGGCCAGCGATTCGCCCTCGCTGGCGTAGCGGTCCGCCATCGCGACGCCGTGCTCCAGCTCGGCGAGCGCCTGCCGCAGCTGGCCGCGGACGTGCAGGACGATGCCCTCGCCGTAGGCCGCGCCGAGCACCGCCACGGGCTCACCGGTCCGTTCGGCGAGTTCGCGGAGCAGACCCGAGAACTCGCGTGAGGTGTCGTAGCGGCCGGTGACGATGTACGCCGCGCACAGGGCCCAGAGCACCGACGGGTCCTCGGGGGAACGGGTGGCCTCACTGAGGGCCCGGCCGCGGGCGAGTGCGGTGACGGCTTCGGCGTGGCCGTAGCCGCGGGTGGTGGCCAGGACCTGGCCGAGCTGAATGTGCAGCCGCTGGTTCAGGGACACCGTCGAGGGGTCGCCGGGCGGGAGCATCCCGGCCAGGTGCACCGCGCGGCGCAGCCAGATCTCCACCTGTTCGTAGGCGAGTTGCTGCTCGGCCTGCTCGGCGGCGCGCAGCAGCAGGGGCAGGGTTTCGGCGGCGGGCAGGGCGATCTTGGCGTGCCAGGCGTGGTGGGCGACCCGCTCGATCTCCTCGCCCTCCTCCTGTCCGAGCCGGCGGGCGGAGATCCCCCGGGCGACCCGCGCGTGCAATAACTGCCGCTCCTCGCGGGTGAGTTCGTCGATGAGGGTTTCCTGGACCAGGGCATGGGTGAAGTGCAGCCGCTCCGGGTGGTGCGGGTCCTCGCCGAGCAGTCCGGCCCGGATCGCCGATTCCAGTGCCGTGGCGACCGGTTCGTTCTCGACGGCGGTGCGCTGCAGCAGATCGGTGTCGACCTCGGTGCCGATGACGGCGCACAGCCGCAGCACCCGCAGCACTATGTCGGGCAGTGTGGCGAACCGCTGGTGCAGCGCCTCGCGGACGCCCGTCGGGACCCGGGTCAGCAGCATCTCCACCGCGTCGGGCCGGCGCAGGCTGCGCGCGTCCCCGAGGAGGGAGAGGAGCTGCATGACGAAGTACGGGTTTCCTTCGCTGCGCCGGTGCAGTACCTCGACGACCTCCGCGTCGACGCCGGGCCCGGCCTGGGCGACGACGAGGGCGGCGATGGCGTGCCGGGACAGGCCGCCGAGCCGCAGGGTCTCGGTCCGGGGGCCGCGCAGGATCTCGGAGAGCATCCGGCGCAGTGTCGCGTCCGACTCGGCCTCGTACTCGCGGGCGGTCAGGACGATGCCGAGCGGATAGCCCTGGCTGCGGGTGCTCAGCAGCCGGAGGAGGTCGAGGGAGGCGGTGTCGGCCCAGTGCAGGTCCTCCATGAGCAGGACGAGCGGGCGCTGGGCGGCGAGCGCGAGTAATACCTCGCAGACCGCGTCGTGGGTGAGGAACCGGGCCTGGCCCCAGTCGGATTCGGGGGCCGCACCGCCGGGCCGGGCCGCGCGCTCGGGCATCAGCGGGGCGAGCAGCGCGCCGAACGGTCTGGCCGCCTCGCGGAAGGCGTCCGGGCGGGTCGTGGCCAGCCGTCTGAGGATCTGGGTCCACAGCCAGTAGGGCGGTACGCCTTCGCCCAGGAAGCAGTGGCTCCAGATCACCTCCAGGCCGGCGTCGTCCTGACCGGCGCGGGCGGCGCCCAGCCAGGGGACGAGTTCGAGGAGCAGTCGGGTCTTGCCGACGCCGGCGGGGCCGAGGACGCCCGCGACGTGGCCGTGACCGGCGAGCGCGCCGGCCGCCGCGGCCGTCAGGCGCTGCAGCTCCTCGCTGCGGCCGGTGAACGGCGACTGGGTGCCCGGCCCGCTGCCCATCGGCCGTACGTCCTCGATACCGGTGCCGTACTCCTGGGCCCTCGCGCCCTGCGCGCAACGCAGGTGTTGCTCTGAATGCGCGGTGGTGGAAGGCAATTTCAGGGCCGGTGTCAGCTGTCGGCCCGGGTGGTGCCCCGGCGTGGCGGTGGGGCCCTCGGCCCCGGTGCCGGTGCCGTCCGCGGTGGCGTTTGCGGTGCTGCCCCACCCCTCGGACGGGGTGCCGGTCCAGGGAGCATCGTCGCCGGCTGATGCCGCAGTCGCGAAGGGGGCGTCCGGCGCCGGGAAGGGCTCGTCCGGTGCGGAGGCGGAGCGCTCTTCGGGAGCCGCGGCTCTGCCCGTCTCCTCGAACTCCCCTCCTGTGGCAGGCCGTTGCGGTAACTGCGTTGCGGTTGGCTCCGTCCCTCGTGCGCCGTCACCGATGAGTGCCGTGCCGTAGCCGAACACCGTGGAACCGGAGGGTTCGGGGTAGCGGGGGTGCGGTTCCGCGGTGGGGCCGCCCGCTCCGGGTTCCTGGCGCAGGATCGCGGTTCTGACCCTGCGGAGTTCGGCGGCCGTGCCCACACCGAACTCCTCGTCCAGGTGAGCGCGGGTCCGTTCGTACGCTTCGAGCGCCTCGGCCTGCCGTCCGAGCCGGGACAGGGCCGTCATCAGATGGCCGACCAGGCGTTCTCGCGCCGGATGGAGGCGCGCCTCGCGGTCGAGGACCGCGGCGACTTCCTGGGCCTCCCCGAGGGCGAGATGGGCCTCGGCGCAGGACTCCACGGCGGTGAGCCGGACGTCTTCGAGTCGCGAACTCTCGTCGCTGAGCGGGGGATGGCCGTCGAACTCCGTGTAGGGCGAGCCCCGCCACAGCGCCAGGGCCGCGGTGAAGCGGTCCCGTGCGGCGCGCGCCTCGCGTCGTTCCAGCAGTCGTCGCCCCTCGGCGACCAGGCGCTCGAAGCAGCAGCCGTCGATCTGTTCCGGGGCGAGTTCGAGTACGTAGCCGGGGGCGCGGTGGCGCAGGACGGTGGGGCGGCCGGGGCCGGACGCCGGCTGGAGTGCGCGGCGCAGGTGGGACAGGTGGCTCTGGAGTGTGGCGACGGCCTGCCGCGGGGGCTCCTCGCCCCACAGCTCCTCGATGAGCACTTCCGTGGGGACCACGCGCCCCAGGCGTATGAGGAGCAGGGCGAGCAGGGCCCTGCGGCGTGGCGGGCCGAGGGGGAGTTCGCGGCCGTCGTGGCGCGCCGACATGGGACCCAGAACGCTCAGGAGGAGGGGCGTTTCGTGGGGTCCGGCGTCAGGGGTGGGGGTGCTCGGGAGCGGGTTCGGCGTCAGGGATGAAGGCATGTCGGTCCCAATCGTTCTCGCACGCGCGATCTTGCTGACGGGCAGGTGGCGCCGTGCGACCGGTGCCCCTCCGAACCGGAGCCTTGCATAGAGAGGGGGGTGTTCCAAGATCATCGTCGCCACCGGCAAGCGAACGGCAAGGACTGCGCAGGCAATTCGGCAAGGATGGCCAAAAACTGCTGCCGCGGACGGCAGGAATTCGGCAGCTTCCCGACCAGGCCACCGCAAGGGGGATGTCGCAGGATGCCCGTTATCGGAAACCACCGCTGAAGGGGGGAGGCCATGGTCGAAGCCCGCGGTGGCGCCCTCGCAGCCATCCGCCGGCCGGGCCTTCCCCAAGTCAGCCTCGCAAAGGGGAAGGAGAGCGGTCCGATGCACAGCGGAGCAGTCGCGTCCCAGGCGGTTGCGGGAGGGGGCCAGGAGGTCGCCGGAGGGGCGGCACTCCACGGCGGCAACGGATCCACATACGACGGGGGCGCGTCGATGGCGCCGAACTACCTTATGGGCATGGCGAGTTGGCTTGATGACGCCGAAGAGGCAGACCGGTACGCCGTGCCGACCGGGCCGGCCGCGCCGCTCATCGAGGCGGACGTGGCGACCGCCGCGGTCCGCCGTCACCCGGCCCCCGCGGCATTCGTCACCGCGAGATCGGCCCTCCTACGCCGGCACAACATCAACGAGTAGCTCTTCGGTGCCGATTTCCCCTGATCGCCAGGCATGTTCTCTGAAGGGTCTAGTTCCGTGCACTACGCAATTCTCGGGCCACTCCGCCTGGTTGTTAACGGCGAACCTCGAACCATTCGTTCCCGGAACCTCTCGATTATTCTGACCACGCTCCTGGTGAAGGCGGGCAGTATCGTCACCGTCGACGATCTCATCGGTGAGGTATGGGCACAGCCGCCCGCCCGGGCGCGCGACGCGATTTACGTGCACATCTCGAAGCTGCGCCAACAGCTCGGCGACAAGTCCCAGGGCGAGGTCATCTGGAGCCAGTTCCCGGGATATCTCATGAATCTCCACGGCGAACAACTGGACCTCCAGTTATTCCACCGTCACCGGATCGACGGTCACCGGGACATGGTGAACGGCGACTACCGGTCGGCGGCACGCGACTGGAAGTCCGGGCTCTCCCTCTGCCGGGGCACGCTGCTCGGCGGTGCCTACTCCGGGCCGATCCTCGGCGGCTTCGACTCGTGGCTGCAGCAGTCGCGCGCCGACTGCATCGAGCTGACCGCCTGGTCACAGCTCAGCGCCGGTCTGTGCCACGAGGCCATCGACTTCCTCTCCCTTCATCTGATGCAGCATCCGCTGAACGAGATCCTCTATCAGCAGCTGATGCTGGCGTTCTTCCTGTCGCGGCACCGCGCCCAGTCCCTGCGGGTCTTTCACCGCGCCTGCCGGACCCTCGCCGATGAACTCGGCATCAATCCCGGCGGAGATCTGCGGATGACGCAGGACATCGTCCTGGCCGACGACATCGCACGGGCCAAGCGGGCCATTACGACCGCCGTGGCCTCCCGGGTCAGCGACCTGCAGCCGCCCGCGGAACTCCCGCGCCATCCCCATTTCGTCGGCTAGCCCGGCGCGGTCGACGCGGTCAATCAGTCCAGACATTCAACAACTCATCATGTTCAGGCGGCCGGCGCGGCTGTACCGGTCCCGCGAACAGGAAAGAGGCACCGTGGTCGTTTTCCCCCTGCGACATGTTCCGGTGGCGTCGTGACGGCCCCGGACGCGAGCTCGCTGCTGCTCGCCCTCGCCGTCCTCGTGCTCGTCTGCCAGGGAATGGCGGCCCTCGCCCGCCGCCTGGGTCAGCCATCGGTGGTCGGGGAGATCATCGGCGGTGTGCTCCTCGGGCCCACGCTGTTCGACGGCAGACTCACCGACGCGCTCTTCCCTACCGAAGCCCGACCGCTGCTCGGCGCCTTCGCGAACGTCGGCGTGGCGCTGTTCATGTTCCTGGTGGGGCTGGAGTTCGACCGGCGCCTGGTACGCCAGCAGGTGGGCACGATGGGCTGGCTCAGCGCCGGGTCGCTGGTGGTGCCGTTCGGGCTCGGGACGGTGTTCGCGCTCTGGCTGCTCGGCAATCACCCGAGCCGGCAGCCGATGGTGTTCGTGGTGTTCCTCGGCACCGCCATGGCCGTCACCGCGTTCCCCGTCCTCGCCCGGATCATCGTCGACCGCGGCCTGCTCACCAGTCGGGTCGGCGGGCTCTCGCTGGCCCTGGCGGCCGTGGGCGATGTGATCGCCTGGACGGTGCTCGCCGTCGTGGTCGCCGTCGTCGGGGCGGAGGGGCACTCCTGGCGTCTGCTCCTGCTGCTGCCCTATGCCGCGGCCATGGTGTTCGTGGTCCCGTGGCTGCTGCGGCGGCGGGTGGTGGCCCGGCTTCCGCAGCGGGTGCATTTGCTGCTCGTGACGGCGGGTGTGCTCGCCTCCGGTGCCGCGACGGAGTGGATGGGGCTGCATCTGATCTTCGGGGCGTTCCTGTTCGGCATCGTCGTGCCCCGCACCGGGCTGCCCGGTGGTTTCCGCGAGGGCCTGGGCACCTCGGTCGAACCACTGGCGTCGTTCCTGATGCCGATCTACTTCGTGGTCGCCGGATTCCGCGTGGACCTCTCGCAACTCGATGCCACCGCGATCGGCGAACTGTTGCTGATCCTGCTGGTGGCGAGCGGTGGGAAGCTGCTCGGCGTCTACGGCGGGGCGCGGGCCGCCCGCCTCGACCACCGGTCGTCCCTGGCGCTCGCCACGCTGATGAATGTGCGGGGGCTGACCGAGCTGGTACTGCTGACCGTTGGCCTCTCCCTGGGGCTGCTCGATCCCGAGCTCTACTCGCTGATGGTCGTGATGGCCGTCGTGACCACGGTCGCGTCGGGACCGCTGTTGCGCATGAGCATCGGCGCGCCGCCGAAGGACGGGGAAGCGCCCGGGCCACGGGTCCCGGCGGCGGCGCCGGGTGAGGGCGACCGGGAGCAACGGGCAACGAAGCAGCCGTAGTTCGTGACGTGCTGAGCCGGCTCCGGCACGGCGTTCCGGGGCCGGGGTTGATACCGGCGCGGGGGGGGGGGGGGGCACGCCCGCCCCCCCCACCCCCCCCGGTACACCCACCAGAAAGGGCGGGGGTGCACCACCCCGTCGGC